>DASVVZ010000184.1:0-6317 GCA_036389875.1 Pyrinomonadaceae bacterium | reverse complement strand
TGCACAAGGGACGAACTGGTCGTAGCATTGATGCCCGTTCCATTGCTGCTCACATTGCAGTTGCTGATGTTAACCACGCCGGCAGTGTCAAGAATGCCCGTCCCGTTATTCTTGAATTCACTGTTTCTGAGTGTAGCCAGCCCGCTGCCGTCATTAAAAGAAAAGCCGCTGCCCGTGCAGTTGCTCACCTGTGTGTTGTCAACCGTTACGGATATCACCTGCGTGGTGTTGACGTTAATGCCATTGCTGCTCTGGTTCATGATGCGGACGTTCTCTACCAGCAGGGATTTACCGGAAACGAAGCTGATTCCGTTTAATCCGATCGTGGATCCCCCGCCATTGATGTTGAGATTACGCAACCTGACGCTTATGGTGCCAGGGGCGCCCGAGGCGCTGTCGTTGATGACGACGCCGTTGATGCCGCCGGAATTCAGGATCGAAGCGTTCGTGCCCGCGCCGTCGATGGTGATGGATTTGGTGATGGTGATGGTGCCGAATCCACCTGGATCAATAGCATTAATCTCTCCGTTGGCTGCGGTCTTGGAGATTGCTCCGGAAAAGGTTTTGCAAGGGGCGGTGCGGCTGCAGGGGTTAACGTCATCGCCGACGCCGCTGACCCAGGTGCGCGTTGCCTGCGCCTGCGCAAGCGACACGAAAGCGAGGGAAAAGACGAGAACTGCAAGGGATTGTAGGACAAATCGGAACTTGTTCATTGATGGTACTCCTTTTCAACTTAAGAGGTTAAAAGATTCTAGAGAACGACACATCCGCTTCGGGGTAGGCAATGTCAAAAGTCTGACCTCGTGTCGTATTTCAATCGCTATAATTCTGTCCATTAAGAAACAGCAATTATGCCGGGATGATAAGTCAATGACAGAATGCTATGAGGACTGTACGTGTTCTCCTAAGAGAATTTGCGGAAGGGAGTGCTTCACCTGAAATTTCTGCCTTCCACTGCGGCAAAAGGATTCCTTTAAGATAGACCCGCCGGGGGCCATAAAATAGCAAGCACGAGCCTTTATCTACGGCATAGTGCAGTTTTGAAGAGATTTTCTTCGTCTCTCAGCATCGGGCTGGGCATTAATTAAGTCAAAGCTGGCCGACGAAGGCTAAGTAAAATTTACTCGTCCTTAGCGGGAGTGACGCTTTTCGCGCCCTACTGGTTATCAAAGCGAGGCAAATTTGAAGGCTCCAAGTTTATATCACCAATATGCTAAAGCCGGGGGCTTGCTCGTAGCCCCTTCAATAAAGCAGTAGGCTTTTACAACAGTTCAGAGATAAAGTCAATGGCCCAGCCGAGAGGAAGCCGCCCGCCTCATACCTGACGCCGGGCCCGGCGGCTGCCCTCACCCGCGCAGGCCATTCGGGAATCATAATGGTCCTGTAAGATTCTGGCGTGCTGGCGGCAATCTGTTGAGAGGGCGGAGGGCCGGGCGCGCATCTCTTTACGGGCTCGTTTCTTGACACCTCCGCAGGCGGAACATATATTCGCCTGTCACTCAGAGCGCCGGGCGGCTATAGTATAATGCTGTAGCAGCGCGGTCGCGGCTCACTTATCATCCAGGTTTATCTAACCGGCTTCTCATACGGCTTCAGCTTGATGCGCAGATTATTTGTTACCGGCGGGGCGGGCTTTATCGGCTCCTCTTTTATTCGACTGGCGTTAGGCAGCGCTCAGGGCTACGAGGTTATAAACTTCGACGCGCTCACGTACGCCGGGAGCCTGGATAATCTGAAGGGGCTGGACGAGAGCCGCCATCGCTTCATACACGCTGACATTACAGACCGCGAAGCCGTCCGCACCGCGTTGGAAGAAGGAACCTACGCCGTCCTGAACTTCGCCGCGGAATCGCACGTAGACCGCAGCATAGAGTCGGCTGACCAGTTCCTGCGCACGAACATACTGGGCACACAGGTTCTTCTGGACGTTGCGCGCGAGCGCAGCGTCTATCGCTTCGTGCAGATTTCTACAGACGAAGTGATGGGCAGCCTGGACGGGGATGACGACCTGCTCTTTACCGAAGATTCGCCGCTTGCGCCTAATAATCCTTACGCGGCTTCCAAGGCGGCGGCAGAGCATCTGGTGCGCGCCGCCCGGCATACACACGGCCTGAACGGCATCATTACGCGTAGCGGCAACAACTACGGCCCGCGCCAGTTTCCGGAAAAATTCATCCCGCTTCTGATTTCAAACGCGCTCGAAGACAAGCCTGTTCCGCTTTACGGTGACGGGCGGCAGGTGCGCGACTGGATTTACGTGGACGACCATTCGAGGGCTCTTTTATCATTGCTCGAGCAGGGGCGCTCCGGCCACGTCTATAACATAGGCGCTCGCAACCAGCGCCACAATATAGAGGTGGCAAAGGAGCTGCTCGACGCTATGGGCAAGCCGCACTCTCTAATCCGGCACGTAGAGGACAGGCCGGGCCACGACCGCCGTTATGCTATAGACCCGTCGAAGGTGGAGCGCGAGACGGGGTGGCGTCCGCAGGAGACGTGGGAAAGCGGGCTGAAGAAGACTGTCGAGTGGTACGTCGAGCGGGCCGGGACGGCCATGCCCTACAGATAAGATTTCCCGTCACAGAGGGGCGCGCAGAGGTTAGAAGCTTGAGACTGTTAATAACAGGAGCAAACGGCATGGTGGGCCGTGCGGCGGCGGCTCACTGCGCTTTTCTTGGCGACGAGGTGTTGGCCTCAGACCATTCGGCTCTGGACATCACGGACGAAGGGGCCGTCAGGACTTTCTTCGAGCGCGTGCGCCCGGAAGCCGTCATCAATTGCGCCGCCTGGACGGACGTTGACGCCTGCCAGTCAAACCCTGAGCGGGCCTTCGCGGTGAACGCCAAAGGCCCTGAGAATCTGGCCGTCAACTGCCGGCGGGTGGGCGCGGCGCTCGTGACCATCTCTACGGATTACGTATTCGACGGGACGAAAGACGGCTTCTACACGCAGCGAGACGACCCTAATCCGCAGAGCGTCTACGGGGCGGCGAAGCTTGAGGGCGAGCGCCTGGCGGCAAAGGCTTCGGCCCGCACGGTGATAGTCCGCACGGGCTGGATTTTCGGGCCGGGCGGCAAAAATTTCCTGGCCACGTCAGTCAACCGTCTGCTGGCTGGCGAGCGTCTTAAGCTGATTAGAGATGCGCACGGGACGCCGACTTACGCCCCGCACCTTGCCGCGCGCTTGCGCGAGTTGGCAGAAAGAGATATACCAGGTATCTTTCATGTGGTTAATAGCGGTGACGGAGCTAGTTTTGAGGAGTTTGTGAGGTGTGCCCTGCGCTGGGTTCCGCACGACCCGGCGCAGATTGAAAGTGTCTGCATGAGTTCTTTGCAAAGACCTGCGCCTCGCCCCGTCAATTCACGCCTTTTCTGCCTGCTCTCGGAAGCTCTTGGCCTTGAGCCGCTCCCACACTGGCAGGAGGCTTTAAAGGATTTCGCCGCACGGACGATTGAGTCCGAAGGGCAGCGTCCCAGCCAAACAACAACGATTCTGCGCTCGGCTTAGACCGCCATCTCTGGTATTATGTCTGGGTTTTTGACGGCTTTCGGCCTTCGGCCTCTCTTTTAGGATAGGGTTTAAGACTTATGGTTTCACCAGACAATCGCTTGCTTCCGCTAACCAACGTTGAGCGCGAATTGGAGCGTCCGATTCACGATATACAGCCGAAATCTTACGGCGCATCGCAGACGGAGACGCCTCACCTGCGCGAATACATCTCGGTCGTGCTCAAGCGCAGGTGGCTCATACTGAGCCTGATAGTCGTAGTGACCTCTCTGGTCGCCATACAGATGTACCGTATGCCCTCCATCTATCAGGCTACGACCACTATCCTGATCGAGCCGAAGAAGGCCCCGGTGATGCTGCCGAACACGGGGGTCGTCATCAATCAGGAAGACCCGGGCTACTACCAGACGCAGCTTCGTCTTCTGCAAAGCCCCGCGCTCGCGCGTCAGGTCATCCTCAGTCTGAATTTACAGAACAACCCCGCCTTTTTCGGCCAGTCGTCGCCGGGCATCATGGCCAGCCTGAAGAAGGTCTTTTCGCGCACCGGCTCTCAGAACAACGCGGCGCAGAAGCCCGTGCAATCGGAATTGCCCATAGTCAAAGAGACGCAGGTGCGAGAGCAACTGACGCCCGAGCAGATAGCCCAGCTTGAGCCATACGAGGACACCTTCATAGCGAACCTGACGGTTGAGCCGGAGACGGGCACGAGTCTGGTCAAGATCAGCTACAGGCACACCAGCCCGGAGATGGCGCAGACAATCGCCAACACCGTGGCCGAAGTCTTCATGCTCAACAACTACGACCGCGAGACGCAGGGCCAGAGGAGAGCCGCCGAGCTGATTGCTAAAGAGCTGGCCGACCTACAGCTCAGAATCAGGCAGAGGGAAGAGGAGAAGCTTGCGTACGCGCGCAGCCGCGACATACCGGCGGGCGAGAAGGCCATTGGAGCCAACATCTATGCCGAGAGGCTGACAAAGCTGAGCCAGCAGTTGCTTGACGCCGAAGAGAAGCGCAAGAACGCCGAGGCCCTCTATAACTCCGCCAGGAGCCAGAGCGACCCGAACGCTGTGCCGCAGGTGATAGAGAACAAACGTATACAGACGCTCAGGGAAAAGCTGGATCAGTTGAAGTCGCAGCGTGATGAGCTTCTGGTGGTCTACACGGACGAATATCCCGCGGTAAAAAGGATAAACGCCCAGATTGAAAATATAGAGGCCGCGCTCAAAGTCGCGCCGAAGGAGGTCATCTCTTCCTTAAAGGCCAGCTACGATGCGGCGCTGGCAAACGAGCAGGCTCTGCGCAGGGATTTCGAGGCCGCCAAGGGCGTCACCTCTCAGCAGAATCTCTCGCAGATACAGATGACCATGCTTGAGCAGCAGCTTGAGACCGACAAGCAGTACGCCGCCATGCTCCTGCAACGACAGCATGAGATACAGATCAAGGACAGCGACCGCACGAATAACATCAGCGTGGTGAACGTAGCGCGTCCGGGCACGCTGGTCGGCCCGCCGCGCCTTCGCAACGTCTTCATAGCTCTGGTGCTGGCACTGGCGGCCGGTATCGGCCTGGCCTTCCTGCTAGATTATCTGGACGATTCACTGAAGTCCGTTGAGGACGTTGACCGTTACCTGCACCTGCCTGCGCTGGCGCTCATCCCGGCCTCGCGCAACGACTCGCCGCGGCTCAGGAGTAAGAACACGGTGCCGGAAGAGAACGAGGTGACGGCGCTCGCCCTCATCAACGACGCGCGCTCGCCAGCCGCAGAAGCCTACAGGCACTTGCGCACGTCGCTGCTGCTCTCAAGCGCGGGCCAGCCGCCCAAGACCATTCTGGTCACGTCCAGCCAGCCGTCCGAAGGCAAGACGACGACGGCCGTCAACACGGCCGTCATGCTAGCGCAGACCGGGGCGGAAGTCCTGATTGTGGATTGCGACCTGCGCCGCCCGCGCGTTCACGCTCACTTCGGCGTAGGCAACGTGCCTGGGCTGACCAACTACCTGTCAGGCGAGTCGGAACTGGACAGCGTGATACAGGCCAACGAAAAGCTGCCGCAGTTGAAGCTGCTCGCGTCGGGGCCGATTCCGCCCAACCCGGCGGAGCTTCTCGGCTCGAACGAGATGCGGAAACTCCTGCTGGAGCTCGCAGACCGTTTCACGCACGTCATCATTGACTCGCCTCCGGCAATCTCTTTCACGGACGCTTCCGTCCTTTCGACGCTGGTTGACGGCGTGGTGCTGGTCGTACACGGCGGCCGCTCGTCGCGCGCCGTGGTGCGTCGCGCCAAGCAGCAACTGGTGGACGTCGGGGCAAACATCTTCGGCATAGTGCTCAACAACGTGAAGCTTGAGGCGCAGGACTACTACTATTACGGCGGGTACTATTCGAGCTACTACTCGTCGGACGAGGGCGCGGAAACGGAAGGCGCCGCGACAGGGGCTCGCGGGTCTGCCGGATGAAGGGTGAGTTCTGTGTCATAGCGCCCGACGTTAAGCTCGGGCGCGACGTGGCCATTTATCACTTCGTCAATCTCTATGGCTGCGAGATTGGCGACAACACCAAGATAGGTTCCTTCGTAGAGATACAGAAGGGCGTGACGGTTGGCCGCAACTGCAAAATTTCCAGCCACTCATTTATTTGCGAAGGCGTGACTATCGAAGACGAAGTCTTCGTGGGCCACGGCGTCAACTTCATCAACGACAAATATCCTCGCGCGACACGTGAAGACGGCGGGCTTCAGACCGAAGCCGACTGGGTTGTGGAGCGTACGGTCGTGCGCCGCGGCGCAAGCCTGGGCACGGGCGCGACCATTC
>DASVVZ010000183.1:0-11911 GCA_036389875.1 Pyrinomonadaceae bacterium | reverse complement strand
TGATGCTCGTTCTGTCCTTCATGTAGACCACGCCGGAATTCTTTGCTTTCCCGGTCACGGGTTCGAGGATGTAGTAGTTGATGCGCATGTCGTCGAAGTTCGGTCGGGCGGAGCCTGGCGCGCTGGTGAAGTAACCCATCTGGTCGATTTGCAGGAAAATGATAAAGCCTTCCTTCGCGGCCTTGGCGCGATTGACGGCTTCTTTGCGCGAGACGCTCTCGCCTTCCGCCACGGCCAGCGCCGAAGCGTCTCTCAAGCGCTTGCCGACCCACCTGGCTATACGCTCTGGCGACGCTATGGAAAAGTTTATGTTCTGCGAGATGTCGCTCAGTATGAGCAGGGGGATCTGAGGCTGCGTCGGCGTTTTGGGCTGCGCCGGCTGCTGGGGCTGCGGCGTAGGCGCGGGCACGGAAGGGCTGGCCGGTTTCGCGGCGCGCCTTCCCGACTGCGCCCTCACGCCGCCGGCCGTCAGAAACAGCAGAAGGGAAGCAACAACAAGAAGCCATGAAGTCTCAAGCCGCGTACCCCGCATACAGTCTCTCTCCTTCCAAAAGCTTCAACACAAGCATCTCACAGAAAGGCAAAAGGGAAAAGATAATTACTCGCCTCTAAGCTACGAGCGTCTGTCCGCCGTTACCGCTCTTCCTGCACCGAGCCGTATGATGGCCTCGCGTAGCCTGCTATGCTTTTGCAGTAGACGCAGGTAGCGCGTCTCGTGCCGTCCGGCCTTGGCCAGAACCATATCAGCCAGAGCGCGCCTCTCATCATTGCTCCAGCTGGAAAGGCCTGGGATGAGTGAGAGAAGGAGCGACCAGTCGCCGAGCGCGCGTTCTTCATCTTCGTTAAGGGTGTCCGGGCGAAGGCCGAGCGCGCGTGAGACTTTCCGTGTAGAAGCACGGCGCATCGACCGCGAGTCGCCTTTGAAGCGCTCCCGCATACGGCGCTGGACGGCTAGGCCCAGATTTCTCACGTGAAAGCCGTCCCAATCACGCCCGTCATCTTTCCCGCGCCCGTGCTCGTAAAGCACATGGCCGCTTGCGAGCCTGCGCAGGGTGCCTGCGGGTGTGCGGTACTCTTTGCGCCCCTCTATGCGTCTTTCTTCCGCCAAGACCAGCTTGAGAAGCTCAGGCTCGACGGGGCGAAAGCCCAGCTTGCGGTAGAACCAGAAAGCGCCCGAAGCTATGCCTTCCTCGTTGTGAAAGCCAAGCTGGTACGGGTCAATCGAAAAGGCCGTCACTCCCAGAAGCTGTCGAAGGAGGCGTAGCAGCCGGGCGTATATCCATGCGGACTCGCCCTCGCGGAATGTGTAAAAGAGATTCAGGCCCACTTCAGAGCGCTCGAAAAGCGAGAGCGCTTCGGCATAGCCGTGCGGCACGCCGTTCTTCAAGATGAGCGCCGCGTGATAGCCAAGAGTCGGCAGGCGATGTTGCGGCCCGACGCCCCACACCAGAAACTCCACGCCGCGACCCGCTTCTGCGCGCACGAAGCTTCCTGCATCCCCGAAAGTGAAGCCATGCAACTCCCTGTAGCGCGCGGCCATAGTCGTGCGCCCCACGTCCAGAAGCTCCTGCCCTTCGGCGCGCTTCAGTTTTCGCACAGGCAATACAGGTGCCTGTAGCTCGCGCTCAAGCGATACGTCGCGGCGATGAATCAGCGGCGCGTCGTGATAAAAAATCTTTCGCACGCGGAGCCTCATGCGCGTTCGCGAACGGTTGTTGTTGCGAAACTCCCAGCGCAGCCAGGGCTTCAGCGAGTTAAAGAGCGATGACTTTTCCTCTTCGGATGCGTCCAACTGCTCGAAGCGCTTCAGGAGCCACGCAAGCTCTCTTTCCCCTGCGGGACACGCGGCGCGCAGCCATTCCAGAAAGGGAAAGCGCGGCTCCACGTAGGCGTTCTCTTCCACGAGCGGCAGGAACTTCCTGGCGACCCATGCGAAGCGCTCGAACTCCTCATAGCCGTCCCAGTCAATAGATGTATCAGAAGGGAAGAGACGCGCAATCTCGCGCACCACCTCGTAGCTGAAGAGCGCCGAGAACGAGGTGCCCGCAATGCCCGACGCGTCCGGCTCCGAGAAAGGCCACATGTCTGCGCCGGAGGCGCTGAGCTTATCTACGCGCTGTTTGAAGGAAGAGAGAAGGCGCTCCGTTTCGCGCAGGTGACGGGCGCTTTGAGGATAAGCGCGCATGAAAAGCAGCCCCTCGTGAAAGCGTATGAGCGCGTAGGCATCCGTGAAGCGCTTGCGCTCAAGCCGCGAGAGAAGCTTCAGCAGGCGCGCAGAGCTCTCTTCGACGCCGCTCGGGCGCTTCAATTCTTCAAGCCTCTCTAAAAGGCGTTCGAGCGATTCGGAAAGCAAGGGGCGTTGGTCACAATCGGGATTCGTTCAAACGAACAACTTCTATGCGAAGTCCGTAGGCCAAGTCAACGATTATTCTGTAAAAGAATCAAATCACTAATCACACGGACAGGCACGAAAGAGATAGCTGCTTCGTGCCTGTCCATGTGATTAGTGGTTTAGCTCTTTCCCGTCTTAGCTCAGGATCGCGCCGTTTCGTATGCTTTCGGCTAGGCGTTTGGCGTCGGGCAGAAGCTCTATGGCGCGAAGCACCTGCGGGTCGCTTTCGAGCAGTACCCGGCTGCCTGCGTCCGTGGAGTAGGCGGCCGTGATTATCTCGTCGCGCACGCGCAGGCGAACGAAGTCGAGCTCTTCGTCAACCTGAGCGGGTTGGACGCCGAGCGTAGGGTCTTTGCGAAGGAAGGCGCGGAAGGCTTCGAGCACCTTGTCCGTGACAGGGTAATCCGTGGAGCGCAGTACGTGGCCGTACTCTGTCTTCTCAATCCTGTAGGATTCAAGCCCCTGGAATTCTCCCGCGACGAGCTGCCGCGTGAACTGGAAAGCCGCCTCCGCTATGCGCCCGCGCACGGGCGTGGCATTGAGCGGCTTGACTTCAACGTCGGGCGTGATGCCGCCGCCGCCGTAGAAGACTCGCCCGCCGGCAGTCTTGACGGCTGGGCCCAGAGGCGGCGTCGGCTGAGGCGTCGGCTGTGCGTTCGGAGAAGGCGATGCCTGAGCATTGGCGTTTGCGTTACCCTCTTCGTCGGCCTCGTGCCGCGTGTAATAATCGTAGAGCGAGCCGCTTGCGTAGCTGCGCTGTATGGAGCGGCCGTATGGCGTGTAGTACTTGGCGGTCGTCAACGTCAGGCCGGCGCCGAGCGGCAACTGGTAGACGCGCTGCACAAGGGCCTTGCCGAAGCTGGTCTCGCCGACGACCAGCCCGCGCCCGTGATCCTGAATCGCGCCCGCCACTATTTCGGACGCGGAAGCGGAGTTGCGGTTAATCAGCACGACAATCGGAAACTCTTCCGGGTCCGTGCCCTTCGAGCGATACATAATCGGCTGCTCGTACTCGCGCCCGCGCACAGACACCACCACCTGGCCGCGCGGCAGAAACTCGCTCGCTACGTCAATGGCCTGGTCAAGGAGGCCGCCGGGATTGTTTCGCAGGTCGAGCACAAGCTGGCGCATGCCCTGGCTTTTCAGGTTCTTGATTGATTCGTTAAGCTCTTCGCCGGTGGTATGCTGGAAGCCTCGCGTCAGACCTATGTAGCCGACGCCCGGGCGCACCATGAAAGTATTGTTGATGGAGGGAAGCGGCACGGCGTCGCGCACTATGGTAAAGGTCAGCGGCTCGCTCAAGCCCGCGCGCCCCACCTTTATGCGTACTGGCTCGCCGCGGTCGCCGCGCACGTTCTTGGAGACCTGCTCGCTCGTCCACTCACGCGCGTCCTTGCCGTCCACCTCAAGGATGCGGTCGCCGTAGCGCAGGCCAGCCCTCTCGGCAGGTGTGCCCTTCACAGCCGACTGCACGTAAACGCCGTCGCGGTGCTGGAGGATGGTCACGCCTATGCCGTAAAAGCGCGAGTCCTGGTCTTCCTTGAGCTTCTTAAACTCGTTGCGCGTAAAATACATCGAGTGCGGGTCGAGCGTGGAGAGCATGCCCTGTATGGAAGCCTGCGTTGCTTTTTCGTAGTCGACTTCGCCCGCGTAGTTGCTGCCAACTACGCTTATGGCCTCCTGATAATCGCCTTCAATCTGTTCGGCCGTGGAGGCAACGCCCTTGGCCGGCGCGTTGAAATGGCGCGCGTTTGTGCCGAGCGCGCCGCCTAAGACGGTGGCCGTGATGAAGATGGCTGCTGCGACTATGAGAAACTGCTTGCTCATGGTATGCTCCGAAACCCTACGGGCGTACGCGCTCTCTACTATAGAAAACAGATGGTACGCATCCCAAATATAACAGAGGTGAATAGTAAATAGTAAATGGATAATAGACGGGCGCTTCTTTCTATTCATCATCTACCGCCTACTACTCACTAGCTAAAGATGGCTCCTTCTCTCTCCATTGTCGTTCCGGCTTTTAATGAGGCGGCGCGAATCGGCGCGACGCTTCACACCATTCTCGATTACCTGCACAAGCAAGTCCCCGACGGCGAGTTGATAGTCGTGGACGACGGCTCAAGCGACCACACTTCGGAAGTCGCCGAGCAGAGCTTCGCGCATCGCGGGCAGGTGAGCGCGCGCTGCATCAGGTACGAGCAGAATCGCGGCAAAGGCTATGCGGTTCGCACGGGGCTGCTAGCGGCGCAGGCTCCGATAGCTCTTTTCTCCGACGCAGACCTCTCGACTCCCATCACGGAAACTCCCAAGCTCGTGCGCCCCATAGAGCAGGGGGGGCGAGACGTGACCTTCGGCTCGCGCGCCTTAGACCGCAGCCTGATAGGCGTACACCAGCCCTGGCGGCGCGAGCAGGGAGGGAAAGTCTTTAACGCGATAGTTCGCCTGGCCACGGGCATGCCGTTCTGGGACACCCAGTGCGGCTTCAAGGCTTTTCGCCTGAGCGCCTGTCGCTCGATATTTGAGGCGGGACGCATAGACCGCTTCGGCTTCGACGTTGAGCTGCTCTACGTGGCGCAACTGGCCGGGCTGCGCCTTGAGGAAGTTCCAGTGCGCTGGGATCACAACGACGGCAGCAAGATAAGCGTCATGCGCGACAGCCTGCGCATGTTCAACGAAGTGCGCGCCATACGAAGCGCCGCGAAGAGGGGCGTTTATTCGGAAGCCATACGGCGTGCTCAGGAAGCATCACGCGCTGCCGACAAAGAAGAACAGGCTTCCGCCATAGCTTGAGGGTGAGCGGACTGATGACGGCACGGCTTAACGTAAACATAGACCACGTGGCGACTGTTCGGCAGGCCAGGCGTGCCCCCGAGCCTAGCCTGATAGCCGCTGCCATCGCCTGCGAGCAGGCGGGGGCAGACGGCATCACCATTCATCTAAGGACTGACCGCAGGCACATACAGACGGACGACCTCTACCAGCTTCGCCGCGTCGTCACCACCTACCTGAACGTGGAGATGGCCGCCACGGAAGAGATGATGAAGATCGCGCTTGAGGTGCGGCCGGACGCCGTGACGCTCGTAGCCGAAAAGCCGGACGAGGTGACGACCGAAGGCGGAATGGACGTGCGCGCCAATCTCTCTATGGTGCGAGCGGCGGTCAGCCGGTTAAGACAGGGCGGAATCACTGCCAGCCTCTTCATAGACCCTGAGCCTCATCAGATAGAGGCCGCACACGAGGTGGCCGCGCAACAGGTGGAGCTTTGCACTTCGGTATATGCGGAGGTCACGCTCGGCGCAAGAGCTTTTCAAACGGAGGGCACTCTGAGCGCCGCGCAGGAGCTGCGCCGCTTAAGAGAAGCCGCGACGCTGGCCTCTCAGTACGGCCTCAGGGTCGCCGCCGGTCACGGCCTCACGCGCAGGAACGTCGCCGCCGTCTCAGCCATAGAAGAGATTACGGAATTCAACATAGGCCACCACATCATATCCCGCTCAATCTTCATAGGATTGGACAGGGCCGTGCGCGAGATGATGGAAGCCATCAGGGCAGGGAACAAGAGCTGAAGGCCCTGAGCCCCGGCTCAAAATAAACACCGGGGCCGGCAAGAGTAAAAACGGCTCCCGATCCGCTTCCACCCCGGCTGCCCCGGTTCTTTTCGGCCAGTCAAACTTGCCGACCGAAACTCGTTGATTCTCTAATCAGCTTGCGAGCACGCCCTGTTCAGGCTTGGGACGCGCCACGCCCATGTGCTTGTAGGCTGCGCGCGTGACCATTCGCCCTCGCGGCGTGCGGTTGAGAAAGCCTATCTGAATCAGGTAAGGCTCTATTATCTCTTCGATTGACTCGCGCTCTTCGCTCAGGCTGGCCGAGATGGTGCCGACGCCTACGGGGCCGCCGTCGAACTTCTCTATGATGATGCTCAGCAGCTTGCGGTCAATTTCGTCCAGCCCGTAGCGGTCTACCTCCATCTCGTCGAGCGCGCGCTTCGCTATCTGCTGCGTGATGCGCCCGTCGCTCAGGACTTCCGCATAATCGCGCACGCGTCGGAGCAGGCGGTTGGCTATGCGCGGTGTCCCACGCGCCCTGCGCGCTATCTCGCTCGCGCCCGTCGCTTCAATCTCCACGCTCAGAATCTCGGCCGAGCGATGCACTATGATTTCAAGCTCCTGCTGGGTGTAAAAATCCAGGTGATGAACTATGCCGAAGCGTCCGCGCAAAGGAGCAGTGATGAGACCGGCCCGAGTCGTCGCCCCTACTAAAGTGAACTTCGGCAGCTCAAGCTTGATGGAGCGTGCGGCCGTCCCCTGTCCTATCATGATGTCCAGGTGATAGTCCTCCATCGCAGGGTAAAGGACTTCTTCAATCTGCGGCTTGAGGCGATGAATCTCGTCAATGAAGAGCACGTCGCCCTCCTGCAGGTTGGTCAGGATGGCCGCCAGGTCGCCGCCGCGCTCGATTGAAGGCGCTCCGACACACTTTAATTCCGCCTGCATCTCGGCCGCTATGATGTTGGCGAGAGTCGTTTTCCCAAGGCCCGGCGGGCCTGAGAAGAGGACGTGATCCAGCGCTTCGCGACGCGCAAGCGCAGCCTTCAAAAAGATTTTGAGATTATTTGTGACCCTGGCCTGGCCTATGTACTCGGCCAGGCGGCGAGGGCGCAAAGAGGGCTCAGCCTCCGAATCTTCCGGCGTGGCTTCGCCCGCTACGGCTCGCGCCTCTTCATCCTTAATAACTGTTTCGTTGCTCTCTGGCATGACTTGCTTGAAACCCTTCCTTGACCGCTTTGCTCGCCACTTAAGACGAAACGCATTATACCGCGTTCGGGCCACTGTTTCAAGCATGAAACAAAAATAATTGGTGTTTCATAGGGCAAAAATTTGACTGCGAGGGGTTAAGGAAAGATAATCAAGCCCGCCAATTTTTGCGACCGCTCTTGAAAAAGCCTCGCGCCCGTTACGACTTGCGCGCGAAGCCCCGCCGCCTTTAACTTCCATCGCGGATGACGGGGCCGCAAAATCTTCCTAAGTTTGAGAGACAAAAGTTGAGAGGTGAGAAATGAGTTCCTTTATAAGAACCCGGCGGCGCTATTTATTGTTAGCGGCCGTGATGATTGCTTTGGTGGTCTCGGCCATCGGAATAGGGACGGCTGGCCGCGTCAGGGCTCTGACGCCTGCGGACTGTGCCGGGGATTGCCGCGAGGCACGCGACAAGAAATATGCGAAATGCGATGAGCTGCCTGATGCCGTGCGCGACAAGTGCAAGGAGAACGCCAACAAGCAGTACGACAAATGTTTAGAGAGATGCAACGGCACGGGCGAGTAAAAGCACTGCGAAACGCCCCTCGATTGGCGCGTCTCTAGCGACCGAGCGTCTCGCCTGTAGTCAGTTGCAGGCGGACAATCGAGCGCTCCAGGCTGGCGCGGGCCTTCTCGAAATCCTCTTCCGTGCCGCTGGATGCGCTCAGGGTCTTTTCAGCGTGCTCGCGCGCAAGACGTGCTCGCGCGGCATCTATCTCTTCCGGCCTTTCGGCCACATCTGCCAGCACGCTCACACGGTCACGATTGACTTCTACGAATCCGCCGGACACATGCAGTCGTCTGGTTCTGTCGCCCTGTGTATAGGAGAGCACGCCCGTCTGCAACTGAGAGATGAGCGGCGTGTGTCCGGGCAATATGCCGAGCTCACCATTCGCGCCTGGAACGTACACGGCATCCACATCTTCAGCCAACACGCGCCGCTCCGGCGTCACCACTTCCAATCGAATCTGTTCAGCCATAAAAAGTACTGGGTGACGAGTACCGAGTAAAAGAAAGAAGCTTTTCTCTCAGGGCTCAGTACCCGTCACTTGCTTTTAGCCTCCGGCGGCGATTTGTTTGGCCTTCTCCTGCGCCTCTTCTATGGTGCCTACGAGGTAGAAGGCTTGTTCTGGAAGGTCGTCGTGCTTGCCTTCAATGATTTCGCGGAAGCCACGAATTGTGTCTTCCAGCTTGACGTACTTGCCTTCGAGGCCGGTGAACTGCGCTGCGACGAAGAAGGGCTGCGAGAAGAAGCGCTGAACCTTTCGGGCACGCGCCACGAGCTGCTTGTCTTCGTCCGACAACTCATCAAGGCCCAAGATAGCTATGATGTCCTGAAGGTCTTTGTAGCGCTGCAAAATCTGCTTGATTGCCTGCGCCGTGTTGTAGTGCTCCTCGCCTACTATGCGCGGGTCGAGGATGCGGGAGTTTGAGGCGAGCGGGTCAACCGCAGGATAAATGCCAAGCTCTACAATCTGGCGCGAGAGCGCGGTCACGGCGTCAAGGTGCGCGAATGTAGTCGCGGGCGCGGGGTCCGTGTAGTCGTCCGCAGGGACGTACACGGCCTGAATCGAAGTGATAGCGCCGGTCTTGGTTGAAGTGATGCGCTCCTGCATCTCGCCCATTTCAGTAGCAAGGTTCGGCTGGTATCCCACGGCCGAAGGCATGCGCCCCAAAAGCGCGGACACTTCGGAGCCCGCCTGTGTAAAGCGAAAGATGTTGTCCACGAAGAGCAGCACGTCCATGCCCTGGTCGCGGAAGTATTCAGCGACCGTCAGGCCCGAAAGAGCCACGCGAAGCCGCGCGCCCGGCGGCTCCGTCATCTGTCCGTAGATGAGCGCGACCTTGGACTCTTCGATGGCCTTCATGTCCACCTTGGTCATGTCGAACTCGCCCGTCTCTTCCAGGTTGTTATAGAAGCTCTCGCCGAAGTTGATAACCTTTGACTCGACCATCTCGCGCAGGAGGTCGTTGCCCTCGCGCGTGCGCTCGCCTACACCTGCGAAGACGGAGAACCCGGAGCGAGCCTTGGCGATGTTGTTAATCAGCTCCATGATGAGCACGGTCTTGCCCACGCCCGCGCCGCCGAAAAGGCCGATCTTGCCGCCGCGAAGGAAGGGCTGTATCAGGTCGATGACCTTGATGCCCGTCTCGAACATCTGTAGCTCTGTCGCCTGCTCATCAAAGTCCGGCGCGTGGCGGTGAATCGGATAGCGCTGCTCGGCCTTAACCGGCCCGAGGTTGTCTACGGGCTCGCCTATGACGTTGAGCACTCGGCCCAGCGTCCCTTCGCCCACGGGCACGGTGATGGGGCCACCGGTGTCTATGGCCCGCATGCCGCGAACCATGCCGTCCGTAGGCAGCATAGAGACGGTGCGCACACGGCCTTCGCCCAGGTGCTGCTGCACTTCGCAGATGACGTTGATGGGCGTGGGCACGTCGAAGCCCTCGCTTGTAACCCTCAGCGCCTGATAAATAGGCGGCAGGTGGTGTTCATCAAACTCTACGTCTACGACAGGGCCAATAATCTGCACGACGCGTCCGTTGGCCTGCCCGTCCGTTAAATTACCATTAGGCGTAACCATACTCTTTTAGCTTGACTCCTCTTTCGGGTTCTTGTCCAATAAGCGGAAAAATTAAGTAAACTGAAGCCTGAAAAGATAACACATCGCCGGAAGCGAAGGCAAAGAGCGCTGAATAAACTGATGTGTGTGGTTCTGCCCTTCGTTCTGTTCAAACTGCGGCGGCTCTCGAGCGGCAGGTGATAAGTCTTAACCCTGGACATTGAATCAAGATTACGCCCGGCTTGGAATCAAGCTGCCGCCCGCTGCCGCCAGAGCCGGAATGTAGACAAAAAGCCCGAGACCTGCCGAAAGCTGCTCGGGCCAATTCCAGAGAGCCATTCCCGCACCGTAAATCCCCCGGAAAACGAGCCGGATAAATCAGCTCCCCCGCGACCCACGCGCCCATGCCTATAAGGCTCCACAAAATTGCACTTCGATTGCGCTTTTTCTGGCGAGGCGGGTCATGGTCTTGGGTATGTAGTGGATTATAAAGAAAAGCTCTACCATCTATATTAACCGGGCGGGATCTACAGAGCCTTTCCGGACGCCGTCGCTATTCGGTGTCGTCTATGCGAATCTTCATGCGCCGCAGGGTTCGCATGTCGTCGTCCGTCAGCTCAAGCAATACTTCGTCGCTCGCTTCCATCTGCCGGTCTACGCGCCTGAGGCCGATTTCAAGCCTCAGGGTCAGCTCCAACTCGTAGCCCACATCGCGCAGGCGGCCAATGGCTAACGCGACTTCCGAAGATTTCTCGACGGCAGCGTTAATCGCCGCGCCCAATTCTTCTACAATCTGTTTGGCCTCGTCGTTGATGTCCACCTGCAACGGCCCCCTCGGTCTGGTTAAAAGAGGATGCTGTCTAATGCTTCCGCAAAGCTGATGCTAAGCGACGAAAGCGCGCATGGTCAACTCTACATTTCCCTTTCGTTGCTACGCTTAAATGCACTGTGCTACGCTTTGAGCCCTTCGCACAAGATTGATTAGACAGGGAATCTTGTCCCCGGGTGGTGCGCTAGCAGATTATGGCAACGAAGACCAGCGCCGAGAGGCGCGAGCATTTTGAGACCAGTTCCGGCATAGAGCTTCCCACGGACTTCAATCCTTCGAATACGGACGCCGTGGATTACGAGCGCGATTTGGCCGCGCCCGGCGAATATCCTTACACGCGCGGCATACGCCCCAACATGTATCGCGGGCGCTTCTGGACGATGCGGCAGTATGCCGGTTACGCGAGCGCAGAAGAATCGAACGCTCGATACAAGTACCTGCTTGAGCAGGGAACCACTGGCCTCTCGGTGGCCTTCGACCTTCCGACGCAGATTGGGCTTGATTCGGACGACCCGCTGGCCGCAGGCGAAGTCGGTAAGGTCGGCGTGGCCATTGATTCCGTGGAAGACATGCTGCGGCTCTTCGAAGGCATCCCGCTCGATTCGGTCTCAACCTCGATGACCATCAACGCGACCGCTTCCACGCTGCTCTGCCTTTACCTGGCCGTAGCCAGAAAGCAGAACGTATCTTTCGACAAGGTCAACGGCACGATCCAGAACGACATCCTGAAGGAGTACATAGCGCGCGGCACATACATTTATCCGCCAGCGCCGTCTCTGAGGCTTGTCACAGACACCTTCGCTTTCTGCGCGCGTGAGGTGCCGAACTGGAACACGATTTCCATAAGCGGCTACCACATACGCGAAGCCGGCTCGACGGCCGTGCAGGAAGTGGCCTTCACACTCGCGGACGCCATAGCCTACGTGGAAGCTGCGCTCTCAACCGGACTCAAAATTGACGAGTTCGCGCCGCGTCTCTCCTTCTTCTTCAACGCGCACAACAACCTTCTGGAAGAGATTGCAAAGTTTCGCGCGGCTCGCCGCCTCTGGGCGCGCATCATGCGCGAGCGTTTCTCGGCACGCGACCCGCGTTCCCTGATGCTGCGCTTTCATACTCAGACGGCCGGCTCCACGCTCACGGCGCAGCAGCCGGGTGTCAACGTGGTGCGGACGACGATTCAGGCGCTGGCGGCTGTGCTGGGCGGCACTCAGTCGCTCCACACCAACTCGATGGACGAGGCGCTCGCCCTCCCCACGGAACAGACCGCGCGCCTCGCGCTGCGCACGCAGCAGGTCATCGCGCACGAGTCGGGCGTCGCCGACACGGTCGA
>DASVVZ010000182.1:0-5439 GCA_036389875.1 Pyrinomonadaceae bacterium | reverse complement strand
AATCTGTCCTTAGTACGAGAGGACCGGGATGGATCCACCTCTAGTGTACGAGTTATCGCGCCAGCGGTAGCGCTCGGTAGCTAAGTGGAGCATGGATAAACGCTGAATGCATCTAAGCGTGAAGCCAGACCTAAGATTAGTCCTGCCCGTGAGACTCCTTGTAGACCACAAGGTTGATAGGGTGGAGATGTAAGCGTTGAAAGGCGCTCAGTTGACCACTACTAATATGTCCATTGGCTTGACCTAAAATTTACTCAAGAGCAACAACTGAGTACATTAGGCTTGCCTTAAGACACACAATCACTATTCGATTTTCAAAGCCCTGAGCTTACAGCCTTTGACAAGTTTTCCGGTGGTTTTGTCGAGAGGGAAACACCCGTTCCCATCCCGAACACGGAAGTTAAGCCTCTTGGAGCCGATGGTACTGCGCTGGAAGCGGCGTGGGAGAGTAGGAAGCCGCCGGATTAATTTTATAGAAGAAGCCCGTGAGAGTATTAAGCTCTCGCGGGCTTTTCGCTTTTATCAGGAGTCTAAAACTACAAGTCCAGAGCTGCGGCGCGAAAGAAAGAGTTCTCCGAAGCGGGAGTTTGGACTTGGAATCCGGGAGTATTTATGGCGATAATCGGCATCTAACCCGGGCGGAGTTGGGCAAAGTAACTGGCAGGTATGTCCTTTAACACCTACTTTCGAGCCTCTTCATACGCGATGCTGGCAACGGGCGCGCTCTCTTTGGCCGTGTCCGGCGGGCTGGGTCTAGCGCTTGGGCTCTGTTTTGCCCTGGTGCTCATTGCTGCCTGGCGGCTGGAAGACACTCGCTGGCAGATACCGGAGCGCATAGGGCTCGTCATAGTTCTTCTGTCCCTGCCGTTATTCTATGTTGACTGGCGGCTCAACACGGTCGGAGAGGAGCGCGTAGGCGTAGCCGCCCTGGCTCACCTGATACTCTTTCTTTCGACCATAAAGATTTTACAGAAGAAGGCAGACCGCGACTGGGTCTTTCTCTATCTAATCTCTTTCTTCGAGGTTCTGCTGGCCGCAGGCTTGAGCGCGAGCCCGCTCTTTCTAGGCACGCTTGGGCTTTATATGCTGGCGGCCTTTTCGACTGTCGTCGCCTTCGAGATAAAGAAGGCGCAACGAAACGTGAAGGCGTCCGAGACGAGGCTTCTGGTTGCGCCGGACGCTACGCTCTTCCGACGCCTGACCAGGCGTAAACGAGCCAGTCACAAGCTGGGTGAAGCGCGTCGTCTCCCGCTTGTTTCGCTTGTGCTGCTGGTTCTGATATTCACGGTGGCGCTTCCGCTCTTCTTCATAGCTCCACGTTTTGGCGCGAGCGCGTTTGCGCGGGCCGGAGGCGGAAGCACGAGGGTTTCGGGCTTTTCCGAGACGGTCGAGCTGGGAGCTATCGGAAGGCTTCAGCAGAGCAACGCAGTAGTGATGCGCGTGAGGGTCGAGAATCAGCCGGCCAATCTAAACCTGCGTTGGCGGGGGATTGCCCTCGACACCTTTAACGGGCGCGTGTGGCGGCGCTCGCTTGAAAACAGCAGTACCTTCAACGGCAAAAATTTTTACCAGCTGGATTCTACAGACAGCGTTCACGACCTGACGACGCAGACATTCTTTCTTGAGCCGGTCGATACGCCCGTGCTTTTCGCTGCCCCGCGTGTTATAGCGGTGCAGGGGGCGTTGCCTTACGTCCGTCTTGACCGCGAAGGGGCCATCACCACCAGACAGCACCCGCGCGACCGCATCACTTACAAAGCAATCTCGGACACGACGGAGCCGGATGCGGGCGAGCTTCGCAGTGATACGACGCCTTATTCTTCGCACGCTCGCTACCTGCAACTGCCAGAGCGTCTTGACCCGCGCATAGCCCAGCTTGCGCGCGAGTGGATTGCGCGTGAGGGCGCGCGTAATCGCTACGACGCTGCACGCGCCATTGAGCGGCATCTGCAAACGGATTTTCATTACAGCCTGGATATGAAAGCCGGGGGCCCTGACCCGCTCGCTGACTTTCTCTTCAACGTGCGCGAAGGCCATTGCGAATACTACTCCACGGCCATGGCGGTAATGCTTCGCACGCAGGGCGTAGCCGCGCGCGTAGTCAATGGCTTTCAGCGCGGAGAGTACAACGACGCGGCGGACGTTTACACGGTCACACAAAAGGACGCGCATTCATGGGTAGAGGTCTATTTCCCGGAGACGGGCGCGTGGGTGACGTTCGACCCTACGCCGCCGGCCGGAAGACCCGTCAGAGAAACGACCGGCCTTGTCTCGCGTCTAGGCAAGTATGCAGAGGCTATGGAGCTTTACTGGAACCAGTACGTTATAGGCTACGACCGGCAGGAGCAGCGCTCGCTCGCCACCTCCTTGCGTAATCAAATATCTTCGCTCCGCGAAGTGGTCGCCGAGCTGACGGAGGCGGCCAAAGCGAGCGTGACTCGGTGGGCTCGCGCAGCTCTTGGCGCAGTGGGGCTAGGAGGCACGGGGGGCGCCGGGTACCGCGCGTGGCCGTTGATAATATTTGCGGCTCTGCTGCTGTCATTCGTTCTGTTGCTCATATACAGAATTCGCCGGCTGGGCTTCCGTCGCGGCCTGAAGGTCTGGCAGAGAGAAGAAGAACGGGCCCCGGTCGTCAAGTTTTACGAGCGCATGACGGAGGTGCTGGCCCGGCGCGGGCTGCGGCGCGGCGCTGACGAAACGCCGCTCGAATTCGCGGGCGCGACCGGCATCGCGGACGTGCTGCGCATCACGCGCGCCTACAACCATGTGCGCTACGGCTCGCAGGCGCTCTCAGCGGCAGAGCTGGCAGAGATAGAGCAATGCCTGACACGTTTAGAAGCGGAAGAAAAAAATTGAATAAGAAGATAGGTTTCATCAGTCTGGGATGCCCTAAGAACCTTGTCGATAGCGAGGTGATGATGGGCGAGTTGCAGCAGAGCGGCTACGAGATTACTACGGACGCCAGTGAAGCTGACACGCTCGTAGTCAACACCTGCGGGTTTATTGATTCGGCCAAGCAGGAATCTGTCGATGCCATTCTGGAAGCGGCGCGTTTGAAGGCGGAAGGGAAATGCACGCGTCTTGTGGTCGCGGGCTGTCTGGTGGAGCGTTATCGCGACGACCTGCGCGCGGAGCTTCCCGAAGTGGATGCTTTTATTGGCACCAACCAGATAAAGGAGATTACCCTGGCCTGTGACGAGAACGTGAATACGCGTTCGCTTCCCGTTCTTCCGGTCGGAAATCAGACGGCGACCTTTCTCTACGACGAATCGAGCCCGCGCCTGCTGGCCACACCCGGCTACATGGCTTATATCAAAATAGCCGAAGGGTGCGACCGTCCGTGCGCCTTCTGTTTTATCCCGCAGATGCGCGGCCACTTTCGCAGCCGTCGCTTCGGCTCAATCCTCAGCGAAGCGCAAGCGCTGGCGGCGCGTGGCGTGAAAGAGATAGTGCTGGTTGCGCAGGATTCCTCGCGCTACGGCGAAGATTTGGGGCAGCATGACGCGTTAGCACAACTGCTCAGAGAGCTTTCTCACCTGGACGGCATAGAGTGGGTGCGAGTGATGTACACCTATCCCACGCACATCTCGGATGCATTTCTAGACGTGCTGGCGACCGAAGAGAAGGCGGTCAAATATCTGGACATGCCTTTGCAGCATGCCTCCGCGAACGTGCTCAAGCTTATGCGGCGCGGCGGGACGCGTGAGAGCCTTGAAAGACTGATTCGAAGAGTGCGCGAGCGCGTGCCGGGCATAGCCGTTCGCACGACCTTCATCACGGGCTTTCCGGGCGAGCGGGAGGAGGATTTTGAGGAGCTCTTAAGCTTCATAAAGAGCGTGGAGTTTGACCGCGTAGGCGTCTTCACCTACTCTGACGAAGAGGGCACGCCGGCCTTCGACCTGCCCGACAAGGTTGACCCGAAGATTGCCAGGCGCCGCCGAGACCGCCTGATGAAGGAGCAGGCCCGCATCTCTCGCCGCATCAACAAGGCTAAGATAGGCTCGACCGTGCGAGTGCTATTTGAAGGAGCCTCCAAAGAGTCTGACCTGATATGGCAGGGACGCATGGAGACACAGGCCGCAGACATAGACGGCTCGGTTCTGATTAACGATGCGCCGGAGGGCTTGAGCCCTGCGCCCGGCCAGTTCTTCAAAGTTCAGATAACAGAGGCGCACGATTACGACCTCATCGGACAGATTATCTCTTAACGAAGCTTTCGAGTTCGGATTCCGGAAAAAGGAGATGAATCATGCAGGACGAGAAAAGCACGCAGAATAGCGTCACCCCTTCGAAAGATGATGCCGAGCAGGACGCTACCAGCAAGGATACGGTCGCTGACCTGAAGAAAAGCGGCGAGGCTTCCGGCTCGGCGTCAGGCGATAGCAGCGCCGAAAACTCTTCCGCTCCATCCCCGGACGGCCAGTTCGACAGCTCGCGCGACAGCTCAGGCATAGGCGAATAAACTCATCCTATGTAACTAAGAAAAAGGTAAGAGCTGGCGGCGTTTGGCCGGTAAAGACAAATTGTCTGCTTTTACCGAAAGCAGATTCCCGATACCCGCCTTCAGTCTTTATTCTTTACCCTGGGCTCGCCTATCCAGCCGCGCCGCCAGAAGAAGCCCAGCATCCCTACGGCCACTAAGAGCATAACTCCCAGCACCACGAAATAGCTGTACTCCCAGTGCAGTTCGGGCAGGTTGTCGAAGTTCATGCCATAGAGTCCGGCGATGAAAGTCAAAGGGAGCATGACCGCGGAGAAGATGGTCAGGACCTTCATGATTTCATTCATGCGGTTAGAGATGACGGAGAGATATGCGTCCAGCGCGCCCCCTATTAAGTCGCGGTAGCTCTCCGCCAGGTCTGTGACGCGCACCAGATGGTCGTAAATGTCCCGGAAGAAGGGAAGAGCCTCCGTGTCAATGAGCGCGTACTGGCCGTGGCTCATGCGGTAGAGGATGTCCAACTGCTTGGAGGAGATGCGACGCAGGCGCAGCACGCTCCTTTTCAAACTCATTATCTCTTCCAGAATGGAGTTGTCGGGCCGCGACAACGTAAATATTCTCTCTTCTAGTGTGGAGATGCGATCATCGAAATCGTCCAGCACCGGCGCATAAAAATCGACTATCTGGTCAAGAATCTGGTGCAGCAAAAATGAGGGGCCGCGCTGGCAGGTGATGGGAGTATTGCGCACGCGCTGCTTGACTATGTTGATGCTGCGGAAAGTGTCCACGTGATAAGTAAGGACGAAATTCGGGCCGAGCACGCCGTCAAGCTCTATCGTGTTGAACCGCTGCGCGGAGGTGTCCGCGCGCACGCCGTGCATGATGAAGTAAAGATATTCCGGAAACTCTTCGATCTTGGGGTGATGCCGCTCCGCACGGCAGTCTTCTACCACCAGGGGGTGAAGCCCGAAGATTTCTGTGAGAACTTTATCGTCTTC
>DASVVZ010000181.1:0-9840 GCA_036389875.1 Pyrinomonadaceae bacterium | reverse complement strand
ACCGGCAAGCCCTGACCGTCGCGGTGCACGCCGGGCGATACATTGCTCGTGCACGCCGGGCGACCAGTCGAGTTCTCCGAAGATGACCGTCTTGGTCACATGCTGGAGACCGTCCAGGCCTGCGCCGCTCCTTAAGCTCATGATGAGGACCTGCGCGTCGCCTTCGACGAAAGCCTGTTTCGATTTCTCTTTCTGTACGGGAGATTCCGTGCCCGTGTACATGACAGGCTGAAGGTCCTTAAGTCGGTCAAGCCAGATGGAGTAAACCTCGCGATGCCAGCCGTAGAGCACTACCTTCTCGCCGCTCTCGACGAGGAGACGTACGAACGCGGCCACATAAGGCGCCTTGGCGATGCCCGTAGCCTGGCGCAACCGGTTATTGAACTCTTCGCGCGCGCGCCACTTCTCCCCGCGGTACTCCTCGCCGGCGCGAAGGATGAGCCGCGCCAGCTCCGCGCAGCTATCACTCACCTGGTCAAGCGCGGTTGTGTCAGCCTCCACGAACTGGTGGAATTTCTGTAGGCTCGGCAACTCTCTGGCCACGTCCTCGCGCGTGCGGCGGAGCATCAGACCCTGCTCCCGCAGGTACATGCCGAAGGCCTTGGGGTTCTTAATCGAAGGCTTCTGGAAATGGCTATCCGTCCACTCACGCATGAACTCGGAATGATCGCCGAGGCTTCCCGGGGCTATACAATTCAGCACGGCCCAGAATTCGCCGCCGTAGTTGTAGATGGGCGTAGCAGAGAGGCCCATGCAGTAATCGGCATGCTCCCGGATATGTGCGGCCGCGGCGTACTTGTTGCTCCCCATGTGCCTGAGCTCCTGGCATTCGTCGAAGCAGACGGAGCGCGTGGAGGCCGCCAGCGTCTCCGCCCAGCCGGAGAGCTTGTGGTAATTGATAATGAATACGTCCGGCTGCTCCTTCAGGGGATAGGGCGTTCCCTTCTTTACGATGTGGACGAAGAGCGCGGGAGCGAACCGGTTCAGCTCATTCAGCCACTGGCGCGGCAGGTGTGTGAGTGTGACAATCGTTGCCGGCAGCGTCTCCGGTCTCGTCAGTGTGCAGATGAAGGAGACGGTCTTACCCAGGCCCACGTCATCAGCCAGAAGAAGGCTCTGCTTCTTTAGCAGCATCGTGGCAGCGACTCGCTGGTAATCGCGGGGAGGGATCGCAAGCTCGAACTCGCCGACGGGCGCCCGTTCATGCATCAGGTCGAAGACATACTGCTCGTTATAGCGATGTGCGTTGGCCTCGAGCCCCAGCAGAGTACGATCGCGCGCATCCATCTCCATCGGATAGCGCTGCATGAACCATTGAAGGTCGCGCGCGTTCTCAGTCGAATTAGAGATCCTATGCACGCCGAAGCTTGCCTTTGACAGCTTGCCGAAGACGCGCTTCAGGCGTAGTGACACGTGCGGCTGACATTCGATCTGCCACTCGTTTGTTTCATAATTGAAAGTCACTCGCCCGTGTCCTCTCAAAACGCATTCTCCATCACGAGATTCACCACGACGACTCTGCATCCGGAGATCTGGTCGGCAGGGATAGTGTGATAGGCGCGTGTGGTGACGATTATGATTGCGTCTAGCTCTTCGCTCTGCGCATATCTATGCACCTGGCGGATTAGCGCCGATTGGCTGCCTCCGACTTTCACTTCAACCCCCGTGCGTCCGACCAGAAAATCAACGCGGTCGGCCGGCGAGAGATGATGCTCCCGACGAAACTCAATCCCTTCGGCATCGAAGCAGGCGGCGATGGCGGCTTGCAGCTCCTCTTCGGTTTGAGCCGCGAGGCGGTGCCTCTTCAGAATGGAGAGAATCCTTTCCATGTTCGTGACCTTATCCACCATGATTCTGAATGAAGCTTCGTTCCCGCTTTTCCTCCGACGATCCATGGCCATCTGCGGGAGAGAGCTTGACGGAAACCTGTTGGCAATTAAACCTGGAGACGTGACTGAACTGCGCGTAATCTTCGTCAAAGAGAGGCAGTATGAAATCGCAGACCATTCCTATCTCATCGTCGATGAAGGCCGGCTCCGAGCTGCACAGCCAGAGCGTGTCATCCTTATCGCGTGCGACATACGCTTTCATTAACACTCCATAAATCGGTGCGTGAGCATGAATTCAATCATGCGGTAAAGCAACAGGAAGAGCGCGAAAGCAGACATTGATGCCAGCAACCAGAACACCCCGTAGCCAATGCGTATTAGTGCTCTTTTCATCCGTCGTCACTCATCAGTAATTTCTCTATCGTTTCCTGGTCCTGACCTAATATCCGCCTGTGATAGAAGTTCCAGATTGAAGCTGCTATATGGTTGCGCTTCAGCCGGATAATTCGGTGTGTGTGATAGAGCAATGCCCTGAAGTAGCAGTCGTAAATTCTGCTGAGTGTGTTGACGCAGCAACTCTCTATCAGCTTCGGAGGCGCGTTAGCCTTAATGGCGCGCTTTAAGGTATTAAGCCCCTAGCGGTAGCCGCTGCCCTGCCGCGTCTCCCGGCGCTTGATTCTTTCATCTGCTTTCATTCGGCGAACTCCAGATACATCTGCCCGCAAACCCTGCACATGGCTCCCCAGCGAAGCGGGAAGAAGAGCACCCACTCTCCGTGCCTGAGAATTGCCTTGCAGCCACCATGAAGACATTTGTTCCAGCTCATCACAGGATTCCTGCACCACTCACACGGCTCGCGCTCTGTTAAAGGGGCGTGTTCCTGCTGCTCACGCTCACTCATGTCACCGGACACGGCGTCCATCGCTCAGGCGCTCGCCGCCTGCGCAAGCCCCTTGAATGCGCAGCGCGAACACATCACGAGCACGGTTTCGCCCCAGACCAGGGCGGGAAGCACTGCCTTCCCCTGCTCGGATTCAGGTATAGGGTCGAAGGTCGTAATCAGCGTCACAGGCTCATGACAATCAGCGCAGCCCATAGGTTTCGCGCCGAGAGCTGCTGTCTCCGCCGGCGTCAAACGCCCGTGCGTATAAAGATGCTGAAGCTCGGGCGGCATAGATGTTCCCTGTTGCCGTCCCTTCCCTGATTGAGTCATGAGTGATAAGTGATGAGTGACAGCCTTAGAGCTTGACCACTCTCTCGGCCTGCGGCCCCTTCGGCCCCTGGCTGACTTCGAATTCAACCTCCTGGCCTTCCTCTAGAGTCTTGAAGCCGTCGCCCTGGATGGCGCTGTAGTGAACAAAGACGTCTGAAGAGCCGGGTTGCTCAATGAAGCCGTAACCCTTTGAGTTATTGAACCATTTCACGCGGCCGCGAATTCTTCCCATAAATCAGCTACCTTCCTTTCAACAAATTAGTGTGTGTGAAAAGCAGAAAACTTTTTGAAGCTGGGTCTTATCGGCCATTCGGACTGACCAATAAAGGCCGTCTAGAAGCCAGAACCGACCCAGCCAGTTGAGGGCGTGGGGTGGTGCCGTGGTCTGTTAGGCTCTAAGGAGCGCCACACGCTTATGGATAACAAAACTTCCTGCCCTCGAGGAAGTTTGTAAGCGCACACCGTATCCCACAGCGCGTGTCTCAGCGCCGATTGCGCCTACGCGACTCTTTGGCCATCCGCGCTCTACTCTTGCGTCTCTCGCCCTGCGCAAAGCGCGAGAGCTTGCCGCCGGATTTGAGCGAAATATGGCCCTCGCTCCTGCCCTTAAGAAAACGCGCGCCTGCGCTCTGTAATTCACTCGGCAGCCTCGTGTAGCCTGCGGGCAGTCCATGAACCTTCGTGTCAATGACGTGTCCTGTATCAGGTGCCATCTGTTTGCCCCTCCTCTCTATAGATTGCCGCTCCACGATGCTCGCGGCGCGTAGTGCCCGGTCTGGCGGCTGTCGCGCCGGCCTCCCCTTTCGGAGAAGCCGCCCGGCTAAAATGTTGGCGACGACTATGCCTGCGCCTCTTATGACCGTTACCGTTTGAGGTAGTTGTTACCTCTGCTTTCGGAAGCCTTCCCTGCTGAAAGTCCGTGATGATCGTGCCGCAGAACGGACACTCTTCGCCGACATAAGTGTAGTAAAGCGTGACCTCGCACTTCTCGCAGTTCGTGTAGAGAAAGTCCCGCGGGCTGATGAGGATTGCCGCAAGGACGCCAACGGCTTTGAAGGGCTGCTTTCTGTTCATTCAGGCCGCCCCCCCCCCTGTTTTACAGGGATAATCACTGCGCAGGCAGTCCTTGTAGAAGAGGGCGTCGATTTTGTCTCCAAACATGTAGATAGTGCTGAGTATGAGAAAGAGGATGAAGAAGAGTATGGCCCAGGCTATGATTTTACTGTTACTCATTCGCTCTTCTCCGTTGGTGAGGCGTCGGTTTACTCAGTAGAACTCAAAATGCTTTTGGGTTGCCGGGGCAGCTGCCACATAAGGCAGAGGAGCGACGGGGATGAAGCTCCATTTCCGCCCCGGCCGATGCGCGCTCTCAATCGACGTCCTCACCCCGCCAAAGGAAGCGCGCTCGCAAGCAGTCACGCGTGACTCCCACTCCGCGCGACCGCATCTCAAGCATCAAGACTTCTTCGACTTAAAAATTTCATCGACTTCCGGGAATGTCCGGTCTATCCGATTCCTGAGTGCCGTGAGCTTCACGCCCAGCTTCTCGGCCGCGCGTGTAATCCCGTCAGACTCGTGCGCAGCGCGCACTATCCACATCTGCTCTTCTTGGAGAAGGCGCGAGTTAAGAGAGAAGTTATCCCAGGTGAAGGGTTCGATAATGCTCGCGAGCGTCCTATAGGCTTCGGCCAGTGGCGCAGGCTCGCCTGCTTCCTTGAGCAGCCTGATAGCCAAGTCGGCTCTCTTCTCTGCTTCATCCTTACGGCCACAATCCCTGTAGGCTTGAGCCAGTGTGTCATTGATCTGGCCAACGAGAGTTCTGTCTTTTAGGTTCTCAGCAATACGTAGCGCGTGCAGGAGATGCTCTTCTGCTTCCACGTATTGACAGGTTGAGCGGTAGAGGTTGCCGAGCACGTTCTCGGCGCGCGCTTGGTAGCGCCGGTGGCCCAGCTTTTCAAAGTGATAGCAGGCACCTGTGGAGTGAATGATGGCGAACTCAAAATACTCCCTGAGATGCTTGGCTTCACCTATCGACTGGTGAGCTTCGGCCAGAGTGTTATAGTAGATGCCGGCGACATAATGATTGCTCTCGTCAACGTGGTCAGAGGCTTCTCTCAAAAGCTCGAGCATTCGCTCGTAATTCCGGTTGTCATCTACAACAATTGCCCGGTTGATAAGAGCTATGGCCTTTTGCTCACTACTTTCGGCGAGGGCGAGAGCAGATTCGAGGGCGCGCTCCGCAGCCTCTAGATTGCCCTCCCGCCATTCCGTTATAGCAATTGCATTCAGGGCCTCCGCCTGCTTATCTCTAACTCCTAAAACCTCAAAAATGTCGTGAGCGTATTCAACCAGCTGTCGAGCAGCGGCCTGACCTTCAGCCAGCGCTCGTGCCGAATAGTAGAAGCCGGAGATCACGCCGCAGCGCAGATAAACTTCCCCGCGCAGCTCTTCCGGAAGTCCCGACACACTTGGCTCGACATTTATCGCTTCCGGGAAGAAATCGCCCATCCGCCGTCGCGCCTCTTCGTATTCGCCGCGACGCTCACACTCCCGCGCTTCCTCGCAACGCCGAGCAGCTTCGATTGCTTCAAATTGAACTAGCCGGCCTGATTTAACTTTCATTTGACTTCACAAATGTGAACCTATGCGTTACCATGCGCGGCGGTCGCCCCACCACCAAGGGAGAATTCCGTGTACAAACAGTTCGCTTTAGCGTTAATCATGACGCTCTGCATTAGTCTGTCAGCGAGGGCCGACGGGAACACAAGCACACCCGGTTACACTTCGGGAGGCAACACGAGCACGCCGGGAATAACGGGTTCAAATTCACCGGACAGCACTTCCGGCGAAGCCTCTGTTACTGCCGAAGATGTGGTGCTAGTACTCTTAACCATGCTTATCAACCCAACTCTGTAAGACCCCTAAGGGCGCGGGTAAGCAGTCGCCCCGACAGCCTCCCGCGCCCCTTCATCGCTCCGCAGCGTCGCGAAGCGACCCCCCACCATCTGCTGTCCCTTCTTCCTCCTGGAGCTTCCGGCCGAAGCTCATAAGCGTCCCCAGCATTTGAAGGAGCTTATTGCCCTCCTTGACGATCTGGCTGCCGCAGCGCCTGAACAGCGCGGAAATAAACCTACCGGCCGTAGCTACAAAATCTTCGACCGTCTTGTGGATTCCCTCTTCGTTATCCGGTTTGGTTTTAAGCATTCGTTGCTTATGGCGCTGTATGAAGTCTCTGAACAGGAGTTCGGCGCCTGCGTCTGGGACCGCGTGGTAAAACTGAAGGAAGCGCGTATATCTATCGTCATCGGCGTTGTCACCCATGGAGTACACGTAGCCCAGGCTCTTGCCCAACCTTTCGGCCGTGCCTTTGGCGTCGAGCAACGCGGCTGCCTTCGATATGGCTCGGGGTTCTTGTTCGGAGGGGTTATCCTTGTCCATGGTGTAAAAATTCTTTGGTTTACACTAGAAATGAGAGGTCTTATGCTGATAGCTTCACAATTGTGAAGGTAGAAGATTTAAGCAACTTGCGCTGTAGGCTCTTCGCTCCACTGCTGTTTGACTTCGCGGAGGCGCTCCAATGCAAGCTTCTGTCCTGCGACGGAGTTGATACGAATGAATTCACGCTCCATATAATTAAGAAAGTCTTCCGCATCAGCCCCTTTCAACTGAAATGTTACATTCACTATCTTTTCAGGCTGTTCTTGATTCTTCATATCTACTCCCTATTGGTAGTGAATCACTACGGATAGGTATAATAAGGGGCGATGGATTCCATGTCAAGCATTATATTCAACGATAAACTCCCCAACGGAAGCACTGATTATGATAGATGTTTTACTGTGAATAAGAAGCAGCCGGACAATAAAGAGGATTTGGCCGATTATGTAAGGCGCGTGCGCGAAGGTAAGCGCATGTCTTTAACCGATGTTGAAAAGCAGAGCGAGAGGGCTGGGAATAAAATAGCCGGAAGTTATGTAAGCAGGATTGAAAACCGCCATCAAAGACCAGAGGGTATATCATCGGATAAGTTAGACGCGCTGGCAAAGGGTTTAGGCGTGCCACCAGAAGAGGTATTTGCTGTTGCCCGAGGCGAATCACCAAAGGAATCGCCTGACTACCTAAAGAATCGATTAGGTAGGCTTGCTCTGAGATTCGGCGAAATATCCAAGGGCGCGCCAATTGATAAACGTGTTAGAGTTGAGACTCTTATTGACCTGCTAGAACAGGAATTAGACCGTATGAACGGCACTTAAATGATTCAGTTTATTGCAAAAAAAGCTTTTACGGATTGGAATGAGCGCGTATTAACAGAAAGAGATATAAGACGGGTCGCTAAGAAAAAGGGTGTTCAGATTGTCGAAGGTGACGTAGGCGTTCCCGGTCTATATATCGTTTATGGCGGCGTTCCATTCATAGTTGTACACCCTGACCTCACCCCTGCTATGAGGCTATGGGTATTATTCCATGAACTTGCCCACCATCTATTTCACGTTCCAGGCTTACAGCTATTCGATTCCCGCTACGAGACAAAGGCCGACTATCAAGCAAATGTAATTGCGGCAGTCGCGCTGATACCCCTCACCTTAATGCAACGTCTAACTTATGGGGAAATACAAGAAGAGTACGGCTATCCAAAAGAATTGATGGATTTCCGTCTTCAGGTATACGAAGATTACGGATTCTAGTCCCGCCACACGCCGCTACGAACAATCAACGATTTACTGAATATAATGCTTGACATGGAATCCATTATGCTTATAATACTTCCTATAGGTAGCGAATCACTACCAAAACAAAGGACATGCAAACAAGCATTCATTCAATCGACCAGCAAGACGCCGACAGAAGAGCTGAATACCTCGCGCAAGAGTTCAAGCTTGAGCATCAGGGCTCTCCAATAGCCGTAATACCTCTCACTTATCGGGGTGAAGAAATCAAATCTCCTAAAGAGTTAGGGCTTGGCGAATTGGTTTATGACCTTTCGGGTGGAATGCGGAAGCTTTGCCGCGTAGTCAAGCGATACCGCTACAGCGTAATGCTTGAGTTGGTAAACGGTTGTGGGCGCTACGGCCAGAGCCTTCATCAACTTCGGAGGGCTGAATAGGTGCGGCGCACGTTCAAATACAGAATCTATCCCACAAAGGCTCAGGTCTTAGCTCTTGAGCAGCAGCTATTTGAATGCTGCTTCTTCTACATCAACGAGGCAAAGCGACGCGAATTGATACCTGCCAACGGGACATACGACCTGCCGATCGAGACAAAGGTGACCTGATGAGCAAGGCGACTCATAACCCTCCAAGCCTGGAGGAAATAAACAAGGACCTGGCTACAACGGTAGCCGAAGAGATGCGGAAGAACGAGCGGCTGACCGCTCTGTTACTGGACGCTTCCACGGAGCGAGACACGTTATACGAGACAGTAAAAGAAGCTCTTTCCGACGCATACATTCTTCGCGACCTTCCTGACTGCCAGCATAAGGACTTCATCACCGATCACCTGATTAAACCTTTGCGCGCCTGCGTAGCCGAATACCAGAAGAATCGCGAGGAGGCACACAAATGAGCCAATGGCTAACTTCGCTCAAGCTTTTACTGCGCCGTTTGTTTAACGAGCGTCCCATCCACCAGGTAGAAGCAGAGAACGCCGCGTTGCGCGCGCGCGTTAAGTGGCTTCGCCTATCTATGGAAGCCACCAGCCGTGACGTTCAAAACCAAATCCCCAGGACTGTAATAGCTAAAGAGATAGCCTGGAGGCTCGAGCAGGACAACAAGGTCGTCGGACTTATGGGGTTGCAGGAAACGAATGTGGCAGAGCGGGAGGTCTTTAATGAACGCACAGCATAGCCTTTTGGAAAAGTTCGTAATAGAGCAGGACGCGGCTGAGGAGCCAGGGGAACTGGAATCGATTGATACTGCGCTTAAGGAGCTTAACGAGGCATACGCGCGCAACAGGATTGACTTTCGGGGGCTCACGCAGCGCCGGGACCAGTTGCTCACCAGAAAAGCCATTCTGAGACGTCGAAAGGTCAGAGCCACAATCTTCGCTGACGCCCCGCCAGTCGTCTTCTACTCAATAGAGCGAGAGGGGCAAACGGAGGCGCAGCGGATAAACGAGCGGCAGCACTTGAAACGTATTCTGAAGAAGATAGTCGAACGCAACAACCCTGCCCGCAATCAACAAGGCAATCTAGCTGCCAAATAATAACCTGTTTTTCAATAACCACAAGGAGCCGTCAGATGATTAATACGCGTTCGCTCATGGAGAATCTTGGCGAGGAGGACTTAGCAGTCTTCGCTTGGCTGCAAGAAAATGGCTGGGTACTCCTCCCCGAAAAACACCAGTATATCTGGAAGAATTACGACCTGGGTGGGGAAGAAAACGGTCCCCACCACAACGAGGAAGAGATCATTGACGGCGCCCGCGCGCTTTACAGGTACTACGCCAAGACAGAACCTGCTCCGAAGGCAGAGGTCGGGCTTCCGACGGACCTCAAAGACATTGGCTGGACACTCCACGGGGAACACAACGTCTGGTACTGCAAGCATGACGCCCTCAGGGTGAAGACGAACGTCTGGACGGACGCACAGCAGGCGATAGACGAGGCTGTAGAGATTCAGCAGAAGTACGAGCGAGACGTCGAATTCAACCCGCAGGCCGTAGAAGAGGAGGCGAGCAGCGGCTTTTCGAGCGCCGGCGAGATCGCTTCCCAGATTATTCCGGAGGAAACGGCCGAATCCCTCTCAGAGCAAACACAGGATGAGGTCATAGAGCGGCTTGTGTCACAGGCACCTACAGAGC
>DASVVZ010000180.1:0-5426 GCA_036389875.1 Pyrinomonadaceae bacterium | reverse complement strand
ACGCCAGAGGGCGCTGGCGGAAGGCTCGGCCGTCTCAGAGCCGGAGCCTTTGGACATAGAGACGCGGCTTGACGATCCCGAAGGCGATGCCGTAGATCTACAGCCCATTCGCTCGGTAAACCACCTGGGAGAGGTGCGAGCGCGCAAAACACGAACACGCAAACGCGGCGAGCGCTCTTCGAATCCGCACGGCGTCAAACGCGAGAAGACGGGCGAAGAAGAGACGCCTGCTGCGCCGGAGCAGCCCGACCCGGGCAGTGGTGAGAGATAGTAATTGACAGGGGCAGGGGATTCGGCCATAGTACGCCCATCAAAATCAGTAAATCAGTTTTTAGTTTTCAGTTTTCAGCAGCAAGACGAGCTGCTTCTAACTGAAAACTGCTTCTCAGCAGGGAGGAAAGCGTATCGTGCGTAAGACTATTCTTCTGGCGCTGCTGGTGATGTTGAGCGCGTCTCTGGCACAGGCACAGGAACAAACAACGACCACCACTACAACCACAAACGAGCCGAAAAAGGCAGAGTACTTCATAGGCTTGTCTTATGAGAACGCGGACTCGCGCCTGAGGGGCACGGACGTTGTCTCCATTAACGGCATCCCCGTCACTGGCGGCCTGACTCCCGGAGGAACACTGGTGACTCCGAATAACAATCGCACCGATTCGGTCGGCTGGAACTCTTCGATGAGCTTCTTCTTCACAGACCGCTTCGGTCTGACGGGCGACGTGTCGGGCGTCTGGCGCAGAGAGAACCAGACCTACCTGAACCAGCCGTATCGCGCCCAACTGGAAATCTACAATTTTCTGGCGGGGCCGCAGGTGCGCTTCGTCAACAAGACGAGATGGACGCCGTTTGTGCGTGCTATGGCGGGCGTGGCTTACTCGCGGAACCGCTTCGGCGCGCGCTCCGCGGCTGCGCCGCTGGGCCAGACTTTCGATGACAGCACGGTCGATTTCGCGCTCGGGCTCGGCGGCGGAGTCGATTATCGCATCAGCGACCGCATCAGCTACAGAATCCTGCAGGGCGATTACAACCCCATCTTCCGGCGCAGCCGTTCGTTTACGACCAGCAACGGAACGACGCTACAGATAGACGGCAGGACGGAACAGAACCTGCGCTTCTCGACCGGAATCGTCCTCCACTGAGGTAGATTCAAGGCGCGTAAAAATTAGAGGGCTTATGAGAGGTGTTACCTCTCATAAGCCCTCTTTATTCTCTCACTCAAATTTAAGGCTCAGGACTTCGGCGGCTCGCCCTTCTGTCCCTGAAACTGGTAGGTGATGTGTAGCTGTAGAGAGCCGTTGTTGATTTGAGCGCGCACGTCTTTGACCTGAGCGGTGAGCGTGCCCTCGCTGGCTTTGACCGGCACGCTCAGGCGCAGTTGATGCGATTGCAGTATCTGAAGCGGGTTGACCCGCTGGTTGATAGCCCCCTGCACGAGGCCCGTCACAACAGAGCCTACGACGGGCGGCGCGCCGTCAAGGTTGACGCCCTCCACCCTTAGTTCTCCGAAGACAGCCTGCTGCGGCTCGTCGAACCTGAGCACGAGGTTGGCCTGCGCCCACCCGGTAAACTGCACACAGCCGACGAACGGCGCGTTGTAGCTGCCCTTGAACGCGAGCGGCGCAAGGATTTTCCCGTCCTCGATTCTCACTTCCGTCCTGACGTTGCTTCCTTCAGGCAGGAGCGTGACGGCGCTCGGGCATCCGTTCTGAAAAGCTGCCATCTCCAGCGACGCGCCTTCAGCCGCCGGGCCGCTTCCCGCACTCTTCGTCAGTTGAAACGACGGCGCGTTCATGTCACGAAAGATGGCGGCGAGCACTGTGTCGAAGAAGGGTTTGTCCAGAACTATCATCGCCGTCCCGGGCGGGGGCCCGCCCGCATCGGGCGGCTTGACGGGCTGGCCCGGCAGACGGTTCGCCGTCGGCGCACCCACCAGGAAAAAGAAGACCAGCACGCCGCCGAGCAGAATACCCGCAAGAAGCGTCAGAATGTATCGCATCTCTTTTGTCTCCCCCGGACGCTTATCGCGCGGGCGTTGTAGCAGGCGAAGCCCCCGCTGCCGGAGGCGCTGTGTTGGTGTTGGCCGAGCCCTGCCTCTGCTGCGCGTTCTGCATCATCTGCTGCGCGAAGAAGAGCACGGCCTGAGCCACGGCATTGACCTGCTGCTTTATCTGCTCAGGCTCTATGCGGCTGTAGCCCTGCGGCACTTCAAAGAGCTTCGGGTCAACATCCATCTGTATGTTGTTTATCTCCTGAATTATCTTGGCGCCGCTGTAGCCCTGCACGTTCCCGCCGGTTGATTGAGTGACGGTCTCGGAACGGATCGGCAGGCCCGTGTCTTTGTCTACGTAGAGAAAGGCTTCCGTCTTGACTTCGCCCGCCTGCGTGTTGGTCTGCGAGGAGCTGTTGAAGCGGTACTTGGTGGCGGGCCGCCCATTCCAGGCCTCGTCGCCGACGAGCTGGTAGCTGGTAGAAGACTTCAACTGGTTGACTATCTGCGTGGGCGTCATCACGCTCGGCACTTCAAAGCCGGTAGCCTCAGGCGTCAGCTCAGCATACTGCTTGCGCTTGGGCAGGATGATGATGCGCTTGTTCTGTTGATCCAGGTAGATTACTTCGTCGCCGCCCGGCAGCGTGAAAGAGAGACGACGATTCGCGCCGTCGCGCGCAAACTCTGAAGTCAGAGTCGGAAGGCTCGTCGTCTGATTGCCCGTGGCCTCAATCTTGAGGTTGATGGTCGCGCGATACTTCTCGGGCTCGCGCGTGTCCACGCTCGCGCCCGTGCTCGTGCTCGTAGTCGTAGTGGTGGCCGTAGTGTTTGTGTTTCCGGCAGTGTTGGTATTCGTCGTCGTGGTCGTTGTGTTGGTGTTGGTCGGCGTCTGGCATGCCTGACTTAAGGCGAGGGAGAAGATGACTAAAAGCAGCAGAACAGAATCTCTTATTGAGACGAAAGTGTGCATCAGATTAATCTCCTCGTAATACTTTTCGGCGTAGGGAACCGCACGCGCCCATCAAAGCCTTTTTTTGTCAGGGGGTAGGCTTTAAGAATAGCACGCCTGAACCTGCATGTGAAAAACTCTTTTCAGACCAGCCGGCCGCAGACCATACCGGCCCGTTTATGCCCGCTATTGACTACAGGCAGAGGATTTGACATAAGAGGCTTTACAGCTCTACTAGATTTCTATAGGAAACCGAAAACCGTAACTATGAAACAAATCCCCCTTCTACTCTTTCTTGCCTTCTCGCTCTCGCTCTGTAACCTGACCGAAAGATTCACTGGCACGAAGACGGAGAACTCAAATTCCGGCACCGGCTCATCGGGCTCTTCCAAGTCGGGCAGCTCAAGCGGTGAGGCTGCGGAAAAGCCCAACCCGACCGCAGCGCAAAAGGCCGCGCTCGACGGTGGACAGGAAGTAAAATGGGATCAGCAGGGAATCACCTGGACGCTTCCGGCCAACTGGCGCAAGGTGAGCATAGAGAAGCTCAGCTTTAACTACGGCGCGTCGCCGACCTTCATGGGCGTCAGCATCTCTCCGATGGCGGACGATTTCCCTGCCGATGCGAGCATCAACGCCTTCTATAAGGGGGCTCAAGACCGCATGAAGAACGGAGAGGTGGACGAGCTTAAATGGCTTGAGCTGGACGGCCTCAAGGGAGTTCAATTCAGAGAGGCTAACCCGGACAAGCCGGACGACCTACGCCGCCTGCAATGGATGGCCTACCGCAAGTACGCGGGCCAAACGCAGCTCATCAACATTATTCTCTCTTCAAACGGCCAGACCTTCCCCAAAGTTCAGGACGCGCTCTACGGCGTTCTCTACTCGACCAAGATAGTTCAATAAAAACAGGGGAATGGGGTTCAGGGGTCAGGGGATAGAGAAAGAAAAACAAGTTCTCTTTCTCTATCCCCTGACCCCTATCCTTTGCTTTTCTTCAGTCTGCGGCTTCTGTGATGTGAGATGTGGGGGCGTCCGCGTGCGGGATGAAGCAGCGACGGCAGCGAGCTTCGTATGACTCGGATGCGCCTACGACTACCCGGCCTTCAACTTCGACAATGCGCTGCGAATAGTTGGCTGGCTGGCCGCAGCGCACGCAGATGGCGTGCGTCTTGGTGATGTACTCTGCGATTGCCAGAAGCTGCGGCATCGGCTCGAAAGGCTTTCCCGTGTAGTCCTGGTCAAGACCGGCTATGATGACGCGCAAGCCCCGCTGCGCCAGCTCGTTCGCCACGTCAACCAGCTGGTTATCGAAGAACTGGCCTTCGTCAACGCCTACGACTTCCGTGCCGCGCTCCACTTTCGAGAGAAGCTCAGCGGCCGTGTCCACCGTGGAGGATTCGTGCCGCATCTCCGAGTGCGAGACAATGTGGTCGTGCGAGTAGCGGTTGTCAATCTTCGGCTTGAATACCTGCACCTTCTGGCGCGCAATCTTGGCGCGCTTCAGCCTTCGTATCAGCTCTTCGGATTTGCCCGAAAACATAGAGCCCGCGATCACCTCTATCCAGCCGGTCTGCGGCCTTAAATGAAAGATGTGCTCGTCGTTGCCCTGCGCCGTCAATTCGTCCATGCCTCTTTTATGGTAAATGGTAAATGGAGGAACCCGTCTTTCTACTGACCGTCTACTATTTACTATTTACCAGTTTCCTCCTTATGAATAGAGCTTCTCGTTGTAGAAGGGCGCGAAGGCCGCTATCAGAGCTGCTTCAAAGCTCTCGGCCCGTGTTAATAAATCACGCGAGAGGACGCCCCATGCTCCCTGGCGGCTGCGCACGTCGCGCTCGCCCGACACCTCGTCAATCACCTGGCCTAGCTCCACGCCGCCTTCCGTCACGCGTCGCGCAATAGAAGCCGGAACGCTTATGGAAGGCGACATGCCCAGTCCTTCGCGCTCGCCGTCCGTCACGTAAGCCCAGCCACGCAGGTGCGTGTGCCACCTGCCGTCAAGCTCGAAGGAATGAAGCCCGCCCTCAAGCCCCACGAAAAGCTGCGCGCTCAAGCCCTCGCGCCGCAAAGCCTCGCGCACGGCCCGCGCTCTTCCACGCGCGCCGCGCACAAGCTCGGGGTCAGAGAGAGGCATCGCGGACACGCCCGTCTCAACAGCTCGTGCCAGGATTTGCGCCCCGCGCCAGCGCACGTCCACGCTGGAGATGCGCTCGACGCATCTTCGCACAGCCTCTATCTTGGCTGCGCGGTCGGAGCCCAAAGCCACCATTATGTTCGATTCCAGGCTGATGTGATTCAGGTCTTCCGCAATGGGTATTCAAAAATTACCGGGGAGACTGACGATCGGCCGCAGACGACGGCTGCCCTGCGCCCGAAGGCTATAACAGAGCGGCCCCACGCGTCAAAGAGAGAAGATAGGGGAAGGGGGGTTAGGGGACAGGGGATAGAGAAGGAAAAACAAGCTCTCTTTCTTTTACCATGCCC
>DASVVZ010000179.1:0-5689 GCA_036389875.1 Pyrinomonadaceae bacterium | reverse complement strand
CGAGACGGCGGTCTTGCGCTTTATCATAACGATGGGGGAGGGAAATTCTCCGACGTGACCGGCGCGGCGGCGCTCCCCGCTTACCCCTATTTATCTTCATCCGTTGCCTTCCTGGACGCAGACCATGACGGCGACCTGGATATCTTCATAGCCGGGCTGGCCGACCTCTCAAAAGCTCCCGGGGGCGAGGCCCTCTTCCCGGATGATTTCGCGGGCGCGCCGAGCATGCTGCTGCGTAACGACGGCAACGGAAAGTTCACTGATACGACCGGGGCCGCGAAGCTGGACACGGTTGGCCACTGGGCCGCAATAGTTCCTACGGACTTCAACAACCGTCGCGACATAGACCTTCTGGTTCTGGATTACGGCAAAGCCCCGGCGCTCTACAGCAATCAGCGCGACGGGACTTTCCGCAACGTGGCGGCGGACGTTGGGCTGCCGGCTTCCGGGCGCTGGACGAGCGCGGCCGCCGGAGATGTCAACAAGGACGGCTATACGGATTTCTTCTTTGCCAGAAGCGACGGCGCGGGACTCTTTGCAATAAGCGACGGAAGGGAGCGGTTCAAAACCAGCGCCGCGCCGGACGCTACTGCTGCGGCCACGGGCGCGCAGTTTCTGGATTACGACAACGACGGGCTGCTCGACTGCGCCGTGATGACAGGCAAGGGGCTGCGCCTTGAGCGTAACGTGGGGGACGGTTGGACGGATGTGACGGAGCGCGCCATTGCGAGCGGTACAGCGGGCGCGCGACCCGGCGCGCGTCTCTTCGCCGCAGGCGATATAGAGACGGACGGCGACACGGACATTGTGGCCCTCTCATCTTCGGGCAGCCTGACGATAGCGCGAAATGACGGCGGCAACAGCAACCAGTCCCTGCGCGTCACTTTAACCGGCAAGGTCAGTAACCGCAGCGGCATCGGCGCAAAAGTTGAGGCCCGCGCGGGGAGCCTGATGCAAAAGCTTGAAACCTATTCGGCAAGCCCCGCGCCCGCGCCCGCGGACATACTCTTCGGGCTCGGCAAGCGCATAAGTGCTGACGCCGTGCGAGTGCTCTGGCCCGCGGGAATTGTTCAGGCCGAGACGGAGATGCCGGGAGCGCAGGCCGGCGGCGCAGCCGGTAAAGCTTCTGTCCTGCGCGTCACGGAGCTTGACCGCAAGCCCTCATCCTGCCCGTACCTGTACGCGTGGAACGGCGAGTGCTTCGAGTTCATCACGGATTTCATGGGCGGCGGCGAGATGGGCTATCTGGAAGCGCCGGGCCTTTATAATCATCCGGACCCGGACGAGTACGTGCGTATTCGGGGCGACCGGTTGAAGGAGCGCGACGGCCGCTTTGAGCTTCGCGTCACCAACGAGCTTGAAGAAGCGCTCTTCCTTGACCGCTTGCAGTTGATTGCCGTCTCGCATCCCGCAGGAGTAGAGGTCTATCCGAACGAAGGCATGACGAACCCGCCACGCCCCTTCATTCTCTACAAAACGAAGGACGCGCGGCCTCCCATGGCCGCGATGGACGAGCACGGTCACGACATGCTCTCTCGCATCGCCAGCATGGATAGACAGTACCCGGACGATTTCCGTAGAGACGCTCTGCGCGGTTACGCGGAAGAGCACTACTTGACGCTGAAGCTGGACGAAAGAGCTGCGAGCGGTCGCGTGCTGCTGCTCCTGACGGGCTGGACTGATTACTCCTGGTCGAGCGACAACCTTGCGGCGTCTCAGGCAGGCAAGCAGGCGCAGCTTCCAGCTCTTCAGGTGAAGGACGCGCGCGGCCAGTGGCGCACCGTCATAGAAGACATAGGCATCCCTGTTGGAAGACCGCAGACGGTCACGGTTGACCTGACGGGTAAATTCCTGAGCCCGAGCCGGGAGGTTCGCATCAAGACCAACATGCGAATCCTCTGGGATCAAATTCTGGTGGATACTTCGAGCGGAGATTATCCTGTGAAGCTGACCAGGCTTGATCCGCTGGGAGCCGACTTGCGCTGGCGAGGGTTCTCGCGCGAAGTCACGCCGGACGGGCTAGAGCCCTTCGGCTATGACTACGGGCAGGTGTCTTTCACTTCGCCCTGGAAGGTGATGCCGGGCCGCTACACGCGCGAGGGAGACGTGCGCGAGCTGCTTCTGGCTTCCGACGATATGTTCGTCATCTCGCGCCCCGGCGACTCTGTGAACATCTCGTTCGACGCGCGAAGGCTTCCGCCACTTCCCGCCGGATGGACTAGAACTTTTCTGCTTTACTCGGACGGCTACAGCAAGGAGATGGATATCAACTCGGCCATCCCCGACCAGGTAAGCCCCTTACCGTTTCACGGGATGACGAAATATCCTTACGCTTCGCCGGAAGCGTATCCTATGACGGAGGCGCGCAGAGCCTACATGGAGCGCTACAACACGCGGCTCGTCACAAATGAGATGCCGTCGATTGATGCCGTACTGATTGACGCGAGAAGCTACATGGCAGGGCGCTGAAGGAATCGAACTCGTCTATTGAATGGATGTAGAGATGAAGGCAGTAAAGCTCTGTAAGCTGCGGCGGGCCTTACTTCTGTTCGAGTGAAGCCGTGAGCGTTTGACGGTTGCCCGCGCTCGCATACCCGCTGGCCACCACGTACTTGTCGCAGGCGCTTGGCTCGTAAACATCGTTGCCCTTATTCTTGCCCTTGAAAGCCGACATGGCGGTCGTGCCTCTTTTGCATCCGTAGCAGTCTGCAAGGCCGACGGCGTGGCCGATCTCATGCGTTATCAAGCTCGTCAGGGCATTGAGGTCTGTGACCGTGGGACTGATTATCACGGTCATGCGAACCGAACCGTTCGGCTTGGTGTAGAACTTAATCTCGCCCACGCGCTCTTTGCTCTTCGGCACCCCGCGTGTGACCGTGATGGTAAGCTCGTCGCGTACGACGCTCTCTCGCTCGCCGCTATTGATGAAGGTGACGGGAGAGTCTATCTCTGCGAGCGCCCTGTTCCAGTTGTTGACGCCGCGCATGAGGGCTTCTGCCTCGCCCCTGTTGAAGTTGTCTTTAAGATAGTAGACACGGACCGGCTTGTTCGCGCTCAGCCGCCAGCTCATACCCTCCGGCGAAGTCTTTCCCGGCTGGCACTGCCTGGGCATAGAGACAGCCGAGCCGCCTCCGCCCGGGGCAGCAGGCCGGTCGTTATTTACCATGACCGGCCTGGCCCACAGTAGAGGGGAGAGACACAAGACAACACAGAGACTGTAAAGAAATGGCTTCATCGCATTAAAGGCCTGTATGCAGCACTATCTCCTCGCCATGCTGGCGCCGTTGACGGAGCGCATGGTGACGGCTATGTAGCTGCGTGCCGAACCGTTGCGCTTCATCTCGGCGTCGCTCCTGAGCTTGAAGACCGCCGTCTGGCCGGGCTTCAGCAGGATGTTGGCGTCGAAGTCCACGCTCTTCTGCCCGCCCCTGGAGCTGACATCCACGAACCACGAAAGCAGCTTGACGCGGTAGTATTCGCCGTCGCCTGCCGAGCCCCTGTAAACGACCACTTCCGTCTGACGGTTGAGCGTGGAAAGATAGCTGAAGCTGTTTGACGACATGCTGGCGTTGACCATGCGGGCGTTGTTGCCGTTGGGCGAGCGCTCAAGGTTAAGCTCGGCCAGTTCGCCCAGGAAAGTCGTGGCCGCCTCGCGCTTCTTGATGCTGGCGAGACCCGAGTTCTGTAGGGCCGAAAGCCTCGCTACGAACTGGTTGGTGTTGATGTTCAGGTAGCTGCCTGTGCGGTTGATGCCCGCCTTTTCGGAAAGGAGCGCGTTGGGGTCATCCGTGGTGAAGTAGGTGACTTCGATTTGAGACTGAAGGTTTCTATCCACGGGCACGGGCACGCGTACGCCGTAGCCCTCAACCGGACATGATTGAGCGTCCGCCTTGCTCACGTTGATTGTGAAGAGTGCCAGCAGCGAGAGGGCCATCACGAAGAATCTCTTGTTCATTACTATCTCCTTATGTTGCTTGTTAGCCGGGCGGCTTAATCTTTGACGCCCTGAAGCCTTGGTCTTTCGGTAGGACTCGCGCCCCCCGGAAGTTGAGGGCGAGAAAAAATTAGAGAGAAGACTTTGACGGAAGAGGCAGACGACAGGGATTCGCCTTTAAGAGGCGAAGGGAGGCGCAAAAAGCGCGAAGCCCGCCCCGCGACCGAAAGCTAATCGCCTACAGGACAGGGTCTTGAATTACGCTTGTGTCTGGTATTGAGTGCTGAAGGAAAATGTCGGGTTGAAGAGAACGGAACCATCCGAACAGGGCTGTTGCAGGGTGATTCCAGCCGCGACTTCCGCAGATTTAGAGGTAGGTCAAGCTTATCTTGCACCGTCTCGTGCCCCTATGGAACCATATTGGCCCGAGGGTCGAAAGCGGCACGATATGCTTGTCGGCTGAAGTCAAGGCTTGTCTTCAGATCGCCTTCGGCAACCAGACAATCTCCACGAAAATCGCAGCTTTTGCTGCCTTTTTCACCAGAGACTCACGGCTTTGCGTCCCTGCCTCGCGGCAGGTTTGCCCTTATCGTGTGCAACCGTCATGTAAAGAGCAGCGTCGCCGTCAGGTTCCGACGACACTTGTATTAAACATGGTTCAAAACCATTTGTCAATACTTTCGATTTTGCCCCGCAAGAGAAGAAGAGAATTAAGAGGCGCGAAGCTCTTTCATCTCTTCTTGACTATTGGCGGTGCTTGGCATAAAACCTGTGGGTAAATAGTTTGTTCGGGAGTTTTAGATAGATGCTGACAATCAGGGAGCGCGAGGCCGGGGATGCGGTCGTCCTGGACCTTGAGGGCAACATTATTATGGGCGGCGGGAGCGCGGAGTTGCGCGACCAGATACGCAGGCTGATTCAGGAGGGCAAGGAGAAGGTCATACTGAACTTTGCCGGTGTCAAGTACATTGACTCAAGCGGGGTGGGCGAGCTGGTTTCCGGTTCCGTAGCCCTGAATCGCGTCAGTGGCCATCTGCGGCTGTTGAATCTTCCACAGAAGGTAGAAGAGGTGATGGCGCTGAGCAGCCTTCTGTCAATATTTGAAGTCTACGACGACGAATCGGAAGCCGTGCGTAAGTCTGCCGGTAATGCTTAAGCCCGGACGCCCCTGTTCCGGCTGTGCGCGGGCTCCCTTCGGGGTGAAATCCGGAAGTTAGTTTATCTATTCCTCATACTTCAGTTCATCAAACGTTCCCCCTTGTGAGCAGAGAGCAGCCCCCTTTCCTGAAGCGTAAAGGCTTGCCCCTGGCCGCATATCTTAATCCACGGTGAATTCTCTAAAGCTTATGATGAAAAGAATAGTCTCTTTACTGCTGGCCGCCATTTTACTAGGCTCTCTCACTCCTCTGTCTTTGGCCGACGAGGGGATTTGGACTTTCGATAATCCGCCGCGCAAGCTCTGGAAGGAGCGATACGGCTTCGAGCCTACGGACGCGTGGCTGGAGCATGTGCGGCTGGCTTCCGTCAAAGTCGGCACGGCGAGCGGCGCTTTCGTCTCCCCTAAGGGGCTGGTGATGACGAACCAGCACGTCGCCTCGGGCCAGATTGCCAAGCTCTCTACGCCCGAGCGCAACCTGACAAAGAACGGCTTCTACGCGCGCACGGCTGCGGAAGAGCTGAAGTGTCCGGACCTTGAGCTGGACGTGCTGGTTTCTTATGAAGACGTGACGCGGCGCGTGCAGGGGGCGGTCAAAT
>DASVVZ010000178.1:0-17403 GCA_036389875.1 Pyrinomonadaceae bacterium | reverse complement strand
CGAAGGCAAGTGGGTGCGTGTAAGCTGGGACGAAGTTCTGGATGACCTGGCTGCGCGCATACGAAAGGCCATAGTTGAGGAGCGCCGCAGCGAGATCATGTATCACGTTGGGCGTCCCGGCGAGGACGGGTTTACCGAGAGGATACTCGCGGCGTGGGGCGTTGACGGCCACAACTCGCACACGAACATCTGCTCTTCTTCGTCGCGCGCGGGCTATCAATTCTGGATGGGGCTTGACCGCCCCAGCCCCGACCACGCCAACGCCGATGTCATCTTTCTCATCAGCGCGCACCTGGAATCGGGCCATTACTTCAACCCGCACGCGCAGCGCATCATAGAGGCTAAGGCGCGTGGCGCGAAGCTGATCGTTTTCGACACGCGACTCTCGAATACGGCCACGCACGCCGACTACTGGGTCTCGCCTTATCCAGGGTCTGAAGCGGCGATAGTGCTGTCAATCGCAAGCTACCTGATTCAGAACGACCTCTATAACCGCGAGTTCGTCAGGCGATGGTGGAACTGGGAAGAGTACATGGCCGTCGAGCGTCCCGAACTGGAGACCAGCTTTGAAAACTTCGAGCTTATCCTGAAGGAGCTTTACGGCGGCTACACATTCGAGTTCGCGGCGCAGGAAGCGAAGGTCCCGGCAAGCACGATCGAAGAGATTGCTCGCATAGTCGCTCAGGCAGGCACCAGGTTTTCGAGCCACAACTGGCGCTCGGCCTCCTCGGGCAATAGCGGCGGCTGGAGCGTCGCTCGCGCCCTCTTCATGCTCAACGCGCTTCTCGGGGCGATCGCAACCGAAGGCGGCGTCTATCCGAACGCCTGGAACAAGTTTGTGCCGAAGCCTATCTACACGCCGCCGCATCCCCCCATGTGGAACGAGCTGACGTGGCCGCGCGAGTACCCGCTCTCCATGAACGAGATGTCGTTCCTCCTGCCGCAGCTTCTCAAAGACGGGCGGGGACGGGTCGATACCTACTTCACGCGCGTCTACAACCCCGTGTGGACGAACCCAGACGGCTTCTCTTGGATTGAAGTCCTGACGGACGAGAATCTCGTGGGCTGTCACGCGGCGCTGACGCCCGTCTGGAGCGAGACGGCTTATTTCGCGGACTACGTGCTGCCTATGGGCCTGGGCTCGGAGCGGCACGACATACACTCTTACGAGACGCACGACGCACAGTGGCTGGGGTTTCGCCAGCCAGTGATGCGCGCGGCGCGCGAGCGTTTGGGCGAGAATGTAAGCGACACGCGCGACGTTAATCCCGGCGAGGTCTGGGAAGAGAACGAGTTCTGGCTTGAGCTGACCTGGCGCATAGACCCGGACGGAACGTTGGGGATAAGGCAGTACGCGGAATCGAAAGCGCGACCGGGCGAGCGATTGAGCGTTGACGAGTATTACGCATACATTTTCGAGAACTCGATCCCGGGCCTGCCGCACAGGGCGAGCCTTGAAAACCTGACGCCGCTTGAGTTCATGCGGCGATACGGCGCGTTCGAGATACAGCGGAAGATAGGCGCGGTCTACGAGCAGCCGGTGCCTGTAGGTGAGCTTGAAGACGTTCGCACCGACAGGTTCGGTCGCGTCTACACGCGGACTGCGAAGCCGCCCTCCATGAACATCGTGCCGATACCGACTATTGACGGAGATGATGAGGGGCGGCGCATGGTGGGCGTGAGCGTGGACGGCGAGACGCTGCGCGGCTTTCCCACGCCTAGCGGGAGGCTTGAGTTTTACTCGCGCACGCTCTCTGACTGGGGCTGGCCCGAATGGAGCACGCCCGTCTACATCAAGAGCCACGTTCACCCTGACAACCTTGAAGAAGACCAGACGGTTTTAATCTCAACCTTCCGGCTTGCGATGCAGATTCATACCCGCTCGGCCAACGCCAAGTGGCTTAATGAAATCGCGCACACCAACCCGCTCTGGCTTCACACGACTCACGCGGCGCGTTTGGGCGTGGCGACCGGCGACCTCGTGCGCGTCGAGACGGAGACGGGCTACTTCGTCCTGCGCGCGTGGGTGACGGAAGGCATCAAGCCCGGCATAGTCGCCTGCAGTCATCACATGGGACGCTGGAAGCTTCGTGACGAAGGCGAGCGGCAGATGATGGCTACCGTCCGCTTGAATCATGAATCGAACTCGTGGGGCCTGAAGCGCGAGCGCGGCGTGGAGCCTTACAAGTCTGAAGACGCGGACACCGAGCGCATCTGGTGGACGGACGTGGGCGTTCACCAGAACCTGACCTTCCCCGTGCATCCGGACCCTATCTCGGGCATGCACTGCTGGCATCAGGCCGTGCGGGTCACTCGCGCTCGTCCCGGCGACTCGTACGGCGACATCTACGCAGATACAAAGAAGTCACGCGAGGCTTACAGGCGGTGGCTCTCCGAAACGCGACCGGCAGGCAAGTTTTCACCCGACGGCACGCGCCGTCCATACTGGCTCCTGCGGCCCCTGAAGCCCGCGCGAGAGTTCTACAAACTCCCGCAGGAAACTGAGCCTGTCACCGCAGATTAGTATGGAACTCTTTCGCGCGCTCGCAATGTTCGCGGAACCCTTTGGAGAAGGGAGCGCGCGTGTCGCGCAGGCGCTGGAGCTGGGGCCGCTTCCCGCCGAGAGCGATTACACCGAGACCTTTCTCTTTCAGCTCTATCCTTACGCCTCGGTTTACCTAGGCGCAGAAGGGATGATGGGGGGCGAGGCGCGCGACCGCGTGGCGGGCTTCTGGCGCGCTCTGGGCCTTACACCGCCCGCCGAGCCCGACCATCTTTCAGTGATGCTGGCTCTCTATGCGGAGCTGGCCGGGCGTGAAGAGAAGCAGAGCGATGCTGATGTGCGTGAGCGTTTGCATCACGCGCGCATCGCTTTTCTATGGGAGCATCTTTTAAGCTGGCTGCCGATCTATCTACATAAGCTAGGTCAGATTGCGCCGCGCTTCTACCGCGAGTGGGGCGAGGTTCTGAAGGCCGCGCTCGTGGAAGAGCTTGAAACGATTGCCACGCCCCCACAGCTTCCGCTTCACCTTCGCTCGGCTCCCGGCCTCTTTGATCCGCGCGAGCATGGTGCGGAAGAGTTCCTGCAATCTCTCCTTGCCCCGGCTCGTAGCGGCATGATTCTGACGCGCGTAGATTTGACGCGTGGCGCAAATTCGCTCGGGCTTGGCCTGCGCGCGGGAGAGCGAAAGTTCGTCCTGCGCGCGTTATTCAGTCAAAACCCGCAGGGCGTCCTCGAATGGCTGCTCGGCGAGGCGATGAGCTGGCAGGGGCATCACCGGCAGAGCCTGGAGATGCTCGGAGCGATTGCCGCAGCGTGGCTGGAGAAGACGGAGAAGGCTTCGGCGCTCCTCAAAGAGCTTGAGCGCTCGGCAGGGGATATGGAGAACAATTTCAGTTGATGGGGCGGTGAATCGCTACTGGCTCGTTGACGAGTTTCCCTTCTTGCATTTACATTCAAGCTGTTCCCGCAAGCTTTAATGTTGACTGGAATTTCCGGGGGAAGTCGCGCCATAGAACTGCTGTCGAACAAGATTTTTCTCTCTATCATGGTTGTGGTCATTGCCACCGTGCATGGCTATGGCGCGGCGTGGCTTGCCATACGCATGCTCTTTCGCCCGCGCCAGCCGGTACGGCTGCTCGGCCTTACCATCTGGCCGCAGGGAATGATTCCGCGCCACCGCGAGCGGCTGGCTCAAAGCATAGGCAACGCCGTAGGCAACGAGTTGGTCTCGCAGGAGACGGTAGTCAACGCCCTCTTTGAGACGGACTTCTTTCGCCGCAAGGTGGAGAATCTGGTCAACTCCTACACGGACGACCTGCTCAACAAGTCCTACCCTTCATTCATAGAGGCGCTGCCAAAGGGCGCTCGCGCATCCGTTCTGGACGCGCTCTCCGCCATTCAATACCGCGTAGCCGAACACATCGCCGACGCGCTTAGAAGCGAAGAGACTGCCGAAGCCGTGACGGCCTTCATCAGCCGCCGCGTGGACGACATTCTCGCAAGACGCCTGACGGATGTCGTAGACGAAGAGACCTTCGAGCAAGTCCTGGGATTCGTGGAGGAGCGCTTTCGCAACATAGTCAACGAGCACTCGTTCGAGACGAAGGTGCGCGATTTCGTAGGCCTCCGCCTTGATGATTTAGCGAACAGTAATGCCCCCCTGGCGGAGATGTTCACGCCGGAAACCGTGGGCATCATAAAGGAGCGCGTAGATCAGCAGATTCCGCCCATCGTGCAGCAGTTGACCGAGATCGCCACCAACACGCGCACGCGCACTCAGATCGGCGCGCTCATCAAGCGAGAGGTGGACGATTACTACGCGCAGCTCTCCTTCTTCAAAAAAATCTTCATCTCGCGCGACCGCATACACCAGGAGGTGGACGACCTGGTTAATAAGACGCTGCCCCGGCGCGTCGAAGAGCTTTTAAGCGGCGAAGCCTTCGAGCAGGAGGCCGAAGGCTTTCTCAATTCCACGATTGATAATCTCTTTGCGCGACCCATCAACGAGCTTATAGGACAGATTGCGCCCGACAAACTGCTGATGATTAAGGCTCAGGTTGCCGAGAGAATCCTGGCGCTGGCCAGAAGCCCCGAGCTTTCAGGGACCGTCTCGGCTTACGCCACGGACGCCATGGAGCGCATACGCCCGCACACGCTGCGCGCGCTCCTGGAGCACGCGAGCCCGGATTCCGACCTGAGACTCAAAAACTTTCTCTCGAAGGGATTGCTCACGGTTCTCTCGCGTGAAGAGACCTCGCACACTATCAACAACATACTGAGCAGCCAGATAGAGCGGCTGCTGGTCACGCCGATTGGCCGCCTGGGCGACAGCCTCCCCGAGCAAACCATACGCAACATGGGCGCGGCGCTCACAGACCGCATCACGCAGGCCGCGAGAGAGAGACTGCCCGCGGCCATTCAGGAGTTCGACGTTGGCGGCATCGTGCGGAACAAGGTCGCGGATTACCCGGCGGATAAACTTGAAGCCCTGGTGCTTTCGGTCGCAGCGCAGCACCTCAAGACGATAGAGCTTTTCGGCGCGCTCATAGGTCTCTTCTTAGGCATAGGTCAGGCCATATACTTCTGGTTCTTAGGAGGCTTGCCATAATCGGGCGAGCCGCAGCCGCTCAAGCCTAATACTTCAACTGCACGACCTTCGCTTTACCTCTCGCATAGACGGTCACTATAAACAGGTCGTCGAACTTCCTCTCGTCAATCACAGGCACCGTGTCGCCGCCGAGCATCCGTATGACATCCGGCACGGAGTTGCTGTGGCCAACGACCAGCGCCGTGTCCCCCGGGTGCTCCATTATCCTGTCAACAATCCTGCGTATGGACTCTTCGGAAACCTCCCTGGGGTTGGATTGCTTGGACTGTATGGTGATGGGGGCGGTCGTTATCCCAAGCTGTTTGGCCAGAGGCTCGACCGTCTGCTTCGTGCGTAGGAACTGGGAGGTGTAAATCGCTTTGATTCCGGCGCCCGACAGAAGGCTGGCGAGCTTCTGCGAGCGGGCCACGCCTGCTTCCGTGAGCGGCGGGTCTTCACGCGGCGCTTCCGCTTTCTCAGCATGACGAACGAGGATGACGGTCGTAGGCTTGAACGAGTCATCGTTCGATTGCGTGTCTCTTGCCGCAGCGGATTGACCGAGAAGCGAGCCGAGCACGGCAATCGTCAACAGAATGGCAGAGAGTGCGAGTCCTTGACGCTGGCTTAGTCTCTTCATAGGTGGCGGGTTCTCCTTCCGTCAGATAAATCTTACTTCTTCCAGTGCCTGGCGGTTGCCCAGCTTTGCGGGTCGAAGAATTTGTCGTCGAGCGCTACGTTCGTCTTTATGTCCGTGTACTCTTCGAGCACCCTCGTCTTCCCGTCGAGCATGAAGATGACTTCGGGCGCTACCCAGCCGCCGTCCTTCATCTTTATGTACTTGTTGAACTGTATCTCGGAGGTTCTGGTCTTGTCTCTACCGGCGGGCTGGAGCATGCGCACGAAGTATAGATTCTTTTTATCAATCCAGAACTGCGCGGAATGAAGGTCGCCCGCTTTCGCGCCTACTACGTAAACGGGCCTGCCCTGCCACGTGTCCTCTCGCAGCACGGAGAGGTCAAAGCCCATGGCCTTCAGCTTCGTGACGGTCTGCTCCACGGGTATGAAGTAAGCGTCGAATCCAAGCAACAGGAGCGGGTGAACCAGCGGCTGAGAGTTCTCAACCTTCCCGCCTTTGATGTTGTAGACCTTGTCGTTCAGAAACAGTATGCCGTTCCCCTCCTTGATGGGGTCGAAGTCCACGCGCAGCTTTCCGGGCATGGCCAGAGCTTCGTACCAGATGGATGTCTTGCTCGTCCCGTCCGGCTGGTATTCCACGGTCTTCTGCGTGAAGGTGACATTCCTGTACCACTTGCCCGCGTAGCGTTTCTGCATGGCGAGCAACAGGTCTTCGGTCGTCTTGACATCCGCGCGCGCGGGTATGGCGAAGGCCGCAAGCAGGGCCATGAGAAGCAGAATATGGCGCATGTCTTTCATCTCCTTTAAGGGAAGGTTTACGAGATTTTGTAATGAATCCGAAAAATCGTCAAAGTCTCTCGCCGGATAAACATCTTACGTTCCGAAAGACTGAAAAGTTACCGGCACAATCGGGAGCCCAGGCTCCCTGCGGGCTGCGAAGATGAAAGAGAAGCCCGATTCAGATAAACTTAGGCCGACACATGCGCGTATAAACGTCGGTGCCTCTGTAGCAGACTTTTCCGCCTGGAGATTTTAATGAGACAACTAAAGCTTTCTACTTCCGTCTGGCGCACGCCCCTGGCAGCCGCGCTTCTGATTGCAACCCTTTTATCTTCCATCTCGCTCGGCTGGCAGCAGGCTGCCGCCACGGTCACAGTCAAACCGGCTTCGACTCTAAGCGCGGCGGAAAAGGCCGCCGCCTCGCTCGTCACCGCCGAGGCGATTCGCAAGGTGACGACGGAGCTTTCCGCGCCCGACATGCAGGGACGCGGCACGGCTCAGCCGGGCGGCGTGCGCGCGGCCCGCTACATAGCAGACCGCTTCAGCAAGCTCGGCCTGAAGCCGCTGGGCGATGGCGGCACCTACCTGCAAGGCATACGGTTCAAAAGCTCTCAGGTGATGCCCGACTCTTCCATCAAGGCGGGCGACGCAGTCCTGAAGCAGGGAGCGGATTTCGTTCTCGCTCCTCCGTACACTTCGGAGCAGGTGGACGCGAGCGGCCAGCTGGTCTTCGTGGGCTACGGCGTCAATGCGCCCGGCCTGAATCGCAACGACCTTGAAGGCATCGATGTCAAAGGCAAGATAGCCGTCATCCTGAGCGGCCGCCCGCAGAACGCGGACGAAGCCGCATGGAAGAAGGCTGGATCTTCCATGGCGCTGGCTCGCAATCTTGTCATGCAGGGCGCTGCCGGAATCGTCATCGCCAACTTCGGCTCAAAGGCGCAGCCCTACAAGATGATTGCCGGATACCTCTCGCGCCGCCGCGTGCAGCTGGCCGACGCCCCCGTGCCTCCCGTTAAGCTCCCGCCGGTCGTGCTCATGGGCGAAGAGGGCCTGGAGAAATTGTTCGCCGGCACGGGCCTGACTTACGCGCAGACGCTCGCCAAAGCGCAGTCGGGCGAGTTCGCCTCGCGTGATTTGAACAAGCAGGCGACCGTCTCCATACGCATCAAGACCGAAGAGGCAACCAGCAGCAACGTCGCAGCCGTCCTTGAAGGCTCTGACCCGCAGCTGAAGGATCAGGCGGTCATCTACACGGCGCACTATGACGCGTACGGCGTAGACTCTGAAGGGCGCATCTATCCGGGCGCAGCCGACAACGCGCTCGGCGTCGCCATGATTACTTCAATCGCGGAAGCCTTTGCCAAATCGAAGCCGCGCCCGCGCCGCTCCGTCATCTTCCTTGCGGTGACGGGCGAAGAGTACGGGCTTCTGGGCGCAGAGTACTGGGTCAAGCATCCTACGTGGCCGCTTGAAAAGCTCGCAGCCAATTTGAACTACGACGGCATAGGCACGGAAATCTACGGGCCTGTCAAGAAGGTCGTTGGCTTCGGCGCGGAATACTCGGACCTGGGCAAGACGCTGGAGGAGGTCTTGCAGGCAACCGGCGTTCAATTGACGCCCGACCCCATGCCGGAAGAGCAGGCCTTTTATCGCTCAGACCATTATGCGTTTGTTAAGAAGGGCGTACCGGCGCTGATGCTGCTCGGCGGGCCTGAAGGCGAGACAGCCGTCTGGCTGGCGCGCGCCAGGAAGTGGCTCGAAACCGATTATCATCAGACGACCGACACCGTGCAGCCCAACTGGAACTGGGAAGGCCCGAAGACCACCGCCACCATCGGACTCATCGTCGGCATGCGCGTGGCGAACAATGAGGCCATGCCCTCCTGGATACCCGGCGCTCCCTTCAAGAGAGGCGCCTGAGGTCAAGAGAGACGCGAATTAAGAGTCACGAGAAAAGGGCTCGGAGCATTTAACTGCTCCGAGCCCTTTTTTCTTTTGACATGTTCCCGGCTCTTACTTCTTCTTGGCCGGGAGGACTGCGTCTTTCATGCCTTTACCTATGCGGAATTTGAGCGTGGTTTTGGCCGGAATCTTGATGGTTTCGCCTGTGGCGGGGTTACGCCCTTCGCGCGCCTTGCGCTCGGCCTTGACCATCTTGCCGAAGCCGGGCAGCACAAACTCTCCGTTGCGCTTGACCTCGCTGCCTGCAAGCTCTGCCAGCTCCTCAAAGAACTCCTTGACCTGCGAGCGTTTGATTTCGAACTTCTGGGCAAAGTGATTGAGCACTTCCGACTGGCTCATGCGCTTGCCGTTTGACTTCTTGCTTGTCGCCATTAAAGATTTAATGCCTCCAGAATGATTTTTTGTGTTGATAAAACGCCAGCCTTTATACCACGAGCGGCGCGAAAATGCAGAAGAGCCGCGAGCCAAAGCCCCGTTTGGAGGTCGGGAAAATCTCGCGCGGCCCGTGTTAAATAATCTTGCCTGCGCGCCTCTTTAGTCTGTAGCAGGCAGTATCTGAACCGGCACACCCCCGGTTTTGCCAGAACTTTCGCGCCCGTTTCATCGTTTTCCGAATTGCGCAGGGAAATCGAGAATCCTCCGAGAGCTTCACTTTTTTGCAGGGAGAGGTTGAAATGAAGAGAACAGTCTGTTTGCTGGCGCTCGCATTTGTGATGACCGGATGCGGAGCCTTGAAATGGAGCGGCAAAGGCACTAACGGCTCCGGCGTCATCAAGACTGAGAAGCGCGAGGTAGGCGCTTTCTCATCCGTAGACGTATCGGGCGCCTACGAGGTGGAGATAGTCTGCCAGAAGCAGCCGGGCCTTGAAGTCGAAGGCGACGACAACATCCTGCCGCTCGTACAAACCTACGTCAAAAACAGCACCCTCTACATCACCAGCGAGAAGGGCTTCAACGTCAAACGAGCCATCAAGGTGAGAGTCTCCACAAACAACATTGATGGAGTCTCGTCTTCCGGCGCAAGCCAGATTACGATTGACGGCGTGAAGAACGAACAGCTAATGATCGAAACGAGCGGGGCCAGTAAGATTGACGCCTCCGGAGAAACCAAGTCGGTCGAGATTGAGTCGAGCGGCGCAAGCAAGGTGGATGTCAGGGACCTGCGTGCCGCGCGCGTCAAAGTCTCGCTGAGCGGCGCGGGCCACGCCAACATCTACGCCTCCGAAGAGGTGAACGCAGATGTCTCCGGCGCATCCAGCGTCACCTACTACGGCGACCCGAAGGTCGTCAACAAGAGCGTCTCCGGCGCTGGCTCTATCAATAAAGGCTAGCAAAGGCAAGTCGGAAATCAGAATGCAGAATGGAGAGAAAGAATCTCTCCATTCTGCATTCTGCCTTAGCTTTACGGGTTGGAGTTGGGTGTGGAAGGACGGGCTGCGGCCGGAGCTTCCGTTGTGCCGCCCCTTTCATGCATGACTATGCTTTCGCGCTCGCCGCGAAAGGTGATGCTGCGCAGAGTTGTAGTGTCCCCCTCCAGAAGCGTGCCGAACTCGGTTCGTTGTGCCTTCCTCTCACGCGTCTCAAGCCGGGCGCTCGTGCGCGCCACTACCTTCTTCCCCTTAAGGAAAAGCAGCTCGCCCGTCTGCTCGTCGAACTTCAGCTTGTACTCGCCCTTTTTGACGAGCGTGCCATTGATGACAACGTCCTGGGGGATCGTCACATATTCACTCTTACCTTTAGCCAGCGCCGACGCGCTCATTACAGCGCACAGGGCCAGCATTACCATTAAGCGATTCGCGGTCTTTCTCATCTCTCTTGTCCTTTCATTACTTACGTTCCGTACGGGCAGGCTCCAGTCTCCGATAAATTAACCAGTAGCAACGTGTCGCATCATAGGTATCAGAAGCCGAAGATGTGGATTGAAATGTGACCAGTGGGCCTTATTGTGTGACGATTCGTCACAGAAGAGAAAGAGTTCTGTTATTGGGCAAAGAAGCCCAAACTTTTCAATGATTTCCTACAGTTCTTATCTCATTTCTTGTAAATTCGAGGCGGCTCTTGAGAGAGCGAATTTCACTAACGGCGTGTATTGAAGTTAAACTGGACGCTCGAACCCTTTCGAGGTCGATAACAACTTAAGGAGACAAGTCCATAAATGATAAGAGGCAGAGTAAAAGCCATCATAGCAGTTACCTTCGCAATCCTGCTGTCGGTTGTTCCGGTGGTCACGGCGCAGAGCGGCAAAACCAGGCGCGTGCGATTGCCCAGGGGGCGCAACTCCGTAGTCCTGAAGGGCGCAGCCGTTCGCGGCACCCAGGACAGGTACATACTGCGCGCGGGCCGCGGACAAACCATGTCCCTGCGCATCACATCGACCGAAGATAATGCGGTCTTTGATCTCATCCCGCCGGGCGGCGGCCAGCCTCTTGCGTCGGAGCAGACTGATTGGACGGGCCAGCTTCCCGGCGCGGGCGACTATACAATCGTGGTCGGCGGCACGCGCGGAAACGCCACCTACTCGCTCCGGGTGACGATACGATAAAGCTTTAATAATCGCTTCGGCGCTTGACCGCGAGCGCCGTACGAAGGCAAGATTCATAATGTTATGTTGTATGAATTCCCTGGCACGCTACGCAGTTCCGGCCAGCGTGCCCCTCGCCTCGTAAAAAAATTAGCAATCATCTTCGGATTAGCGTTTCTGTCTCTGTCCTTTATCCCGGAGACGCGCGCCCAGGGTCTCGTGCGCGAGATAAACCTGCCGGAGAAGGCGACCGTCTCGATTAAGAATCGCAACGGCCGCGTCTCGGTCATAGCCTCGGATGAGCAGAAGGGCGTCGCCTCTCTCAAGGCCGAATCAAGCGGCGCTGCCGTTGAAGAGACGGACATAGTTTCGACCCCTTCGGGCGGCACCGTTGAGATTGACGTGCGCGGGCGCAGAGAGCGCGACCGCATCGACGTGACCATTCGAGTGCCTTCGCGCACGAAGGTCAAGGTGGAATCGGAAGCGGGCGCTGTTGATGTCGCGGGCAATTTCGAGTCGGCCGAAGTCAGAACCAACACGGGCACGATTCATGCTGATGTGCCCACGGATGCTTTAAGCTTTGAATTTTTGTGGGAGGCCAGCCGCCCGCGTTACTTCTCGGAAGTCGAGCTGCCGAAGGTTAAGGAGAAGCGGGGCGGCTGGTATTCCATCAGCGGGAGGCTTGGCGAGAAGAAGGCTAAGAAAGAGGAGCGCGTGCGGCTGGATTTCTTCACCCAGCGCGGCGTGATTCTCTTCAACGTTGACCCGTCTATGGTTCCTTCCGACTTGCGCGAGCGCCCCCTGACGGAAGCCGCACGCGCCATAGTCCGCAGCGGCGACAGTCGTTTAATAGAGGCTGTACGAAAGGTGAGCCCGAAGCTTTTCGGTGACTACGCCAAGACCCTTCCGCCGCCCAAAGATGCGCCCAGCCTGGTAGCGCGTCGCGCGCCCGGCGAAGTCGCGACTGCCATCTCGCCGCAGCTGCTTCGTCTGAACGTGAGCGTCACAGACCGCAACGGCCGCGCTCTGAGCGGGCTTCGTCCACAGGACTTCACCCTCTTTGAAAACGGCCAGGAGCGAAAGATCGTTGACGTGGTGCCTGTGAACGCGCCCTTCAATCTGGTGCTGCTGCTTGATGTTTCGGGCAGCGTGGAAGAGCGCATAGACTTCATACGCAAGGCGGCGCGCAACTTTCTGGCGACCGTCAGCCCGCAGGATCGCATCAGCATCATATCTTTCCGCGACGACATACAGATTATCTCGGAATTCACGACAGACCGGCAGAAGCTTTCCCTCAGCCTGGACAAGATTGACGCAGGCGGCGGCACTGCGCTCTATGACGCTCTGGCCTACACGCTCGTAGAGACCTTAAAACCGCTTCGCGGAGAGAGAACTGCGGTCGTCATTCTCTCGGACGGCGATGACAACAAGAGCTTCATCCCGTTCGGCGCTATAGAGGAGGCGCTTATAGAATCGGGCGCTCTGGTCTACCCGCTTTACGTGCCATCGCTGCTGATTCCGGAATCGAGCGTGGCCGCGCCCAACAGCACGCTCGACCCGACGCGCACGCGCTTCCTGACGGTTACCACTCGCGCCGAAGAGGAAGGCAAGCGGCTGGCGAGTGTATCGGGCGGCGTCTTTTATCCGATTCGTCGTCTTGAAGATTTGCAGCGCGCTTACGACGACGTGGTCGCGCAGCTTCGCATGTCTTACACGATTACCTATGCCTCTAACGCCGCGCCCGCCGGGGGCCGCCGCGTGCGCGTGCGTATAAATCGTGAAGGCGCGTCTGCGCTCCTGAGCCCGGCCGTCAACGTGGCCAATCCCTAGCTTAAAATGGCATTTCAACTACGCGGCCCGAAGGAGAGAGTATAGATGGGTTCGGTTTTTCAGAGAGCGCTCATCCTCCTGCTGCTTCTCTCAACTGTTTCGCTCTTTCGCGCTCTGCCCGCGAACGCAGTGGCGCAGTCGCAATCCGTCAAAATCGCCTTCACGGCTCGTGGAAAGGACAAGCGTTTCTTCCCGGGGATTCGCAAAGAGGACATACGCCTGCTGGATGACGGAGCGCCTCAGGAGATCGTTAAGCTCGAACAGCAGGCGGACAGCCCCATCGCCGTTATCATCCTGATTGACACCAGCCTTTCGCAGGGCAATGCATTGTCTGTGGCCAAGCGTGCCGCCAGAGCCTTTCTGGACTCGATAATTCGTCCCGAAAAAGATTTAGCGGCGGTTATAAGCTTTGCAGGCGAAGCCACCCTGGAGCAGTCGTTGACCTCCGACCTGGAACGGCTGCGCAGCAGGATTAATAACATCCGGCCTGAACTCGGCGACCCTTCAGGCGCTCTCGACCCGCGAATTGCGGGGGGCACACGCGATGCGCAGACGCTCGCTTATTCGACTTCAATCTGGGACGCCGTGTGGGTGGCTTCAAGCGACGCCTTCACTCAGGATACTGGCAAGATGCGCCGTGCTATTATCCTCCTCTCGGACGGTCTGGACACGACCAGCAGAAAGAAGATGAGCGAAGCCATTGAGCAGGCCATCGAATCGCGGGTCGCCGTCTTCGCCATCGCCGCGGGCAGCGTGGAGTATGGGTTCGACAGAGGCTCTCTGCGCAAGATAGCGGAGCGCACGGGCGGGCAGGCATTCTTCCCTAAAGACCTCACGAATCTTCCGCCCATCCTGGCGGAGATAGAGCAGGAATTGCGCTCGCAGTATCTGGTCACTTATTTGCCAGCGTCCGGCGCCGGAGGCGGTAAGATGCGTAAGGTTAAGATAGAGATAGTCAATCCGGAGCTGCGCAAGCAGGATTTGCGTCTTTCGTACCAGCAGGGATACTTCAGGTAAACAACTTTCGTTTTACTCGCCATCCTTCTATTGTTGGTATATGCTCTCGCTTACGAACAGACGAGATGACTCATCCTTTACTCTTATCACTATTCGACGAGACGGAGCGGCGTCCGCTTTCTGTGTCCGAGCTGACGGCGCAGGTGCGGGGCACGCTTGAGAACCGCTTCTCGAACGTCTGGGTCGAGGGGGAAATCTCAAACTTCAAAGCGGCGGCTTCAGGCCACTGGTATTTCACCATCAAGGACGAGTCGTCGCAGCTTCGCTCCACCTGCTTTCGCGGTGTGAACAGCCGCATACGCTTTCGCCCATCGGATGGTTTGCAGGTGCGCGCGCGCGGGCGTCTGACCGTTTATGAGCCGCGCGGCGAATACGAGTTGATGGTGGAAGCGCTGGACCCTGTGGGCGCAGGCGCTCTGCGCGTAGCCTTCGAGCAGATGCGCGAGCGGCTCTCTGCTGAAGGCCTCTTTGACGAAGAGTTAAAAAGAGCGCTCCCGCTACTGCCCCAGCGTATAGGCATCGTCACGTCTCTGAACGGCGCCGCGCTGAGAGACATTCTGCACGTTCTCTCGAGGCGCACGCGAACGGTTCACGTGCTGGTCGCGCCGACGCGCGTGCAGGGCGAAGGCGCTGGCGAAGAGATTGCGCGGGCCATCGCGCGGCTGAACGATTACCAGGACGATTGCATAAGAGCGGGACGCGCAGATGCGCTGATTGATGTCCTGATAGTCGGTCGCGGCGGCGGCTCGGCCGAAGACCTCTGGGCCTTTAATGAAGAGCAGGTGGCGCGTGCCATACGCGGCTCATTGATTCCCGTCATCTCCGCCGTAGGACACGAGACGGATGTCACCATAGCGGACTTTGCGGCAGACCTTCGCGCCGCCACTCCTTCGGCTGCTGCCGAACTGGTTGCCGCGCGCGAGGACGAGATAGAAGCTCTGATTATCGGCCTGACGCGCGACATGCTGAGGGCCGTGCGGTTTCAGATGATGAATGCGCGTGCGCGCGTGCAGGAGGCGGCCATGTCCGAAGGGTTTGACGACGTGCGTGCTCGCCTTCGCGACCACTCGCAGAGGACTAACGAGGCGCGGCACAGGCTGGAAACCATCGCGCGGCGCTCTCTTGAGCGAGCCAGGAGGCGCGCGGATTCCACACTGTCGCGTCTGGCCCCGGTGCGCCTGAGCGCCAATCTGGCGGATGCGCGCGTGAGGCTGGGGCTGGCGGTGGCAAAGCGTGATGCGCTGATTGATGCTCGTTTCGAAGAGTCGAGGGCGCGCCTCGGCATGATGGCGGCGTCGCTCGAAGCTCTCTCGCCGCTCGGCGTGCTCAAGCGCGGCTATTCGATTGCACAGGACGAAGAGGGCAAGCTCCTGCGTGATGCTCAGACGGTCGAGGTAGGCGATACTTTGCATCTGCGGCTTGCTGATGGCTCTTTGCGTTGCCGCGTGCTGGAGAGGAAGGATTCCTGATGGCCGCACCACGGGACGAACGCCCGAAAAGAAACCGAATCATCATCAACCTTGAGCGCGCGCGAGAGGCCGCGCACATTCCTCCTTTGCCAAAGCGGGGCAGTCGCGGCGCTCGCATACTCATGCTTGTCGGCGTCGCCTTCGTCGTAGTGCTGCTCGGCATCGCGCTCGGCCTATTCTTATGGTGGCAGAGCTACAAAACCAAGCCCGCCTATTCGCTGGCGCTTCTGGTGGACTCCGTGCAGACCGGCGACGAAGCGGCCTTCAACGAGCTGGTTGATACGGACAAGGTCGTGGAGAACTTTGTGCCGCAGGTGACTGAGAAGGCCATAGGCAGATACGCAGCCGCGCTGACGGCTCCCGTGCGCAGGCAGGTGGAGGCGCTTGTGCCCAAGCTGCTGCCCGGCGTGAAGGCGCAGGTGCGCGACGAAGTGACCAAGAAGATACGAGAGCTTTCGGCACGAGCCGAAGGCAAGCCGTTTTTTCTGATTGCGCTCGGCATGCCTTACGTGGTGGACATAAAAGAGGAGGGCGAGGCGGCGCGCGTCATGGCTAACCTGAACGACAGGCAGGTGGAGCTGACCATGGTTAGAAGCGAGAGCCGCTGGAAGATTGTCGCCGTCAAAGACGACGTGCTGGCCGCACAGATAGTTGACCGCATCATGAAAGACCTTCCCGCCATCGGCTCAGACCTGGAAAGGCAGATTCGCAGAAACCTGCCCAAAGACGCAGAGAAGAAGCTGCCCGGAAACATGAACGCGGACGATATACGAAAGAACCTGCCGAATATCCCGGGCGTCACGGACACCGGTAACGGAAACAGCAGCGGAAATAGAAACAGCAACAGTAACGGCAACAGCAACGAGCAGTAGTTTTCAGGGGCTATAGATGAAGAAGAGGGAAGCGCGCGGTGCTAGCTTTGAGGGCTCGCTCATGGCGCTGGAAAAGATAGTCAGGGAGCTTGAGCGCGGCGACCTTCCGCTTGAGCGCAGCCTGGAGTTATTCGAGGAGGGCGTCAGGCTGTCGCGCGAATGCCAGGAGCGACTCAACAGCGCCGAGCGCCGCATAGAGCTTCTGCTGCATGACAACGACGGCCTGCCCGTTATCTCCGAGTTCGACGAAGAGGCGGCTGTGGGCCTTCGCCTTGACGAGGCGGACGAAGATGAAAGCATCTTTTGAAGCCCACGAAGCGGTGGAAAAGGCGCAGAGCTTTTTCCGGAGCGTGCGCTCGCTGGTTGACGCGCGGCTCGACGTGCTGCTCCCGGCTGAAGCGACAGAGCCGCAGAGCCTTCACGCAGCTATTCGATGGAGCGTGTTTGCCGGGGGCAAGCGCTTTCGTCCTGCGCTCGTGCTGGCTTGCGGCGAGGTGTTCGGCTCAGGCAGCGAAGCGCTCCTTGATACCGCCTGCGCGCTTGAGATGGTTCACACCTACTCGCTCATACATGACGACCTGCCCGCCATGGATGACGACGATTTGAGACGGGGGCGACCGACCTGCCACGTGCGATTCGGTGAAGCGGTGGCGATCCTGGCCGGAGACGTTCTGCAAACCCTGGCCTTTCAGGCAATCGCAGAGGATGAAAAGCTCTCGCTCGCCGCGCGCGTGCGTCTCGTGGCTGAAGTTGCGCGTGCGGCAGGAACTCCTCATGGCATGGTGGCCGGACAGGCTTATGACCTGCTGGCCGAATCGCGAGGCTCCACGCACGAAGAGCTTGAGCGCATACACCGTAACAAGACGGGCGCGCTCATACAGGCTTCGGCGCGTGCCGGAGCAATCGTGGCCGGCGTGAATCCGTCCGGCAGAGAGCTTCAGGCTTTGACGGATTACGCGGCCCAGCTCGGGCTGCTCTTTCAGATAACGGACGACCTGCTGGACGTGACTGCGACGGCAGAGGATTTGGGAAAGACGCCCGGCAAGGACGAGCGCGCAAGCAAAGCCACGTACCCGGCTCTCTACGGTGTGAAAGCGGCGCGCCAGCGCGCTGAGGCCGCATACGACGAGGCTTGCGCCGCGCTTGAAGAGATTGACCGCCCCACTCAGCTTCTCAATTCAATCGCCCGCTTCATTCTGGAAAGAAGAGCTTAAGAAGATTGT
>DASVVZ010000177.1:0-1833 GCA_036389875.1 Pyrinomonadaceae bacterium | reverse complement strand
GAGATTTCGCGCGCGTCGAAGTCCACGTCCGTCACCGCGCCGTGGAGGAAGCGGACGCGCTCGTCGAGCAGCTCCTTGTAGTGCGGCGCGATGTGCCACGCCTCGACCTCGCCGCTCAGGTATTCATAAAGCATCGGCGTGAAAAGAAAATGATCGTCCGTGCTGACGAGTGTGACCTGGCCCGCGCCAGCCAGTTCCAGCGCCGTGAAAATGCCGCCGAAGCCGCCGCCCACAATCAGTATGCGTGTTTGTTTATTTGCCATATGCCGCCCCGGTTTCAGCCTCTCAACTATCGTTTAGCCGCAGATGGTAGCAGACTATCGCCCCGCCATGCACTCTCCGCGAGAGATTCCCCTATACGAAAATTCGTATCCACCTACAATGATTCGGACATGAACATCCCTGCGCTTTAAAACGTCATCAGAGGAGACGAAACTTGCAGCCGTATCGAGAGTTGATCTCATGCTCAAATGATGAAAGTGAGAACGCAATGATGCGTAGATGGCCCGGACTCGCGGTGTTCTCAATCGCCGCTCTCTTACTTGTGCTGACTTCGGTGGCTGAAGTTGACGGACAAGGCGAGATTGCCCCAGGGCGGATTATCGAAAAAGTGGTCTGCAAACAGGACGCCGGGCAAAGCTACGCGCTCTATCTTCCTTCCGGCTATACGCCGGACAAGCGTTGGCCCATCCTTTACGCTTTCGCGCCCGATGCCCAGGGCAAGATTCCCGTCGAGCGTTTTCAGGAGGCCGCGGAAAGGTACGGCTGGATCGTGGCCGCCTCGCTGAACTCAAAAAACGGCGCGATGCGGGAATCAATGGATGCTGTCAAAGCGATGTGGGACGATACGCACGCGCGTTTCCGCGTTGACGATAAGAGGGTTTACACGACGGGCTTTTCGGGCGGGGCGCGCGTTGCCGCCTGGGCCGCTTATCTCTGCGACGGTTGCGTGGCCGGTGTCATAGGCCAGGGAGCCGGGTTTCACGAACAGATCACCCCCACTTCCGGCACGCCCGCCTCCACTATTCGCTTCGTCTTCTACGGCACTGTCGGGACTGACGATTTTAATTTCGGCGAGCTGAGAAATCTCGACGAGGTGCTTAACCTTATCAAGATTCCTCATCGCATCCAGACCTTTGAGGGCGGGCACATGTGGGCTCCCAAAGAAATCTGCATGAGCGCCGTCCAGTGGATGGAAGTGCAGGCGATCAAAACGGGAAAGAGAGAAAGAAGCGAACCGCTCATCGAAGAACTCTGGAAAAGTGCCACGGAGCGAGCCCGCCGCGCCGAAGAGGAGAAAAGAGTTTACGACGCATATCTTGCTTATGTTGCGCTCGCAGAGGACTTCCGTGGCTTGCGGGATACTGCGGAGTTCGAGAGCAGGTCTGCCCGTTTGAAGGAGACTCCCGAGGTCGGCAAGGCAATCAGGGAAGATAGAGAACAGATCAGACAACAACAGAGGCTGGAGAAGGAGCTGAGGGGCTATCAGGAAAGACGCAAAGACCTAGAGACGCGCGCTCAGGCCGCCGCAGATTTCCATAGAGTGCTGGCTGAGGTAAGGAAGAAGGCCCGCGCAACGGAAGATAGCTTCGAGCGCCGTGTCGCCCGGCGCACCCTGCAGGGCGTCTTTGCGTTCTACTTTGAGAGCAGCATGAGCATCATCCAAAGCAGGAAGAATTACGCAACCGCCGTCTCCTATCTTGAGGCCGCAGCAGAGATTGCCGAGAATAATCCTTACATCACTTATGAGCTTGCGACAGCCTACGCGCTCAACGGAGAAAAGAAGAGGGCGCTCGAGGCCTTAAAGAGAGCGGTCGAAAAAGGCTTCAAAGA
>DASVVZ010000176.1:0-2004 GCA_036389875.1 Pyrinomonadaceae bacterium | reverse complement strand
GGTCGAAATAGTCCAGCTGCTCGCCGTAACAGTACTCGCGCCGCGCCTTCAGGAATTTGTCTATCATCCAGCGATGGGAATGGAGCGTGACGAGCCGGCCTTTGCGGCAAAGGGGGTCGGTGTATTGTGCGCCGTAGTAGTCGCCATAAAAGACGCAAGGGTATCCTTCCCGCCGCAGCAGTATGAGCGCGTAGGCCAGCGGCTTGAACCACGGCTCTACATCTGATTCAAGCGACTGGCAGGGCTGAGTGTCGTGATTCTCCACGAATGTTACGGCCAATGTCGGCTGCTCTTTGACCAGCGTGTTGTTGAAAACGGTACGCAGGTCGAAGCCGCTTCCTTCGCGGCCCGCGCGGTGAAACTGATAATGAAGCGGCACGTCAAAGAGCGACATGACGCCGCCTGTAGCCTGTATGTAATCCCTTAGATACTTTAATTCCTGTGACCAGTACTCGCCTACGCTGAAAAGCTCCTGCCCTGTAGTGGAGCGCAGGTGCGTGAGCCAGTCGGGAAACCAGCTTGCGCGTATGTGCTTGACAGCGTCGCAGCGAAAACCGTCTACGCCCGTCGTCTCAAGGAACCAGCTGCCCCAGTGCATCAACCCGTCGCGCACCTCGTCCACGCCCATGTCAAGGTCGTTCGCCAGCAGGTAGTCGTAGTTACCATGCTCGTGGCTGACATCCGTCTCAAAACCCTTCTCCTTGAGCCTGTAGATGTGAGAAGAGTCTTTCGTTGCCTCGTTATAGCTGACGGCGTCGAAGCACCACCAGTACCACTTCATCTCCGAATAGATCGTGCCGCGGCCCTCGAAGGTGAACTTCGTCCACGCGACAATCTTTTCCCAGTCGCTTATCGCGGTGTTGCGGTCTTCGCGTGCGACGGCCTGCGCCCAGACTTCTTCGTGATCGTCCGCGCCGTCCTTATGATTGAAGACCACGTCCGCATAGACCTGCATCCCGGCAGCTTGCACGGCGCGTATGGCCGCGAGCAGCTCGTCGCGCGTCCCGTACTTTGTTCTGACGGAGCCCTTCTGATTAAACTCGCCGAGGTCGTAGAGGTCGTACTGGCCGTAGCCCACGTCCGACGGGCCTCCTGAGGCTTTGCTGCAAGGCGGAATCCAGACGGCCGTGAAGCCAGCGCTCGAAAGTTCTTCGGCGCGCTGGGCCAGCTCGCGCCAGAGCGAGCCGTCCGCAGGCAAGTACCATTCGAAGTACTGTATGATGACGCCATTTTCGGCCATGGGTTTTACCGGGATGAAGTATGCAACGGAAGAGTTTCAGGCGTAAAGAAGCGGCGCGAAGTCGTCCTCGCCAGGGGCTTCAGCGCCGCTTGCCTCGACCTCAACTCTCTTGTTTTCCTCAGGCCACAGGAGCACGTGCAGAGCGCAGAGGCCGATAGATTTAAGTTCTCGTGAGTTACCCGTTAATAATGAAACTTGTTCTGCACGACGCCGTGTATAACAGATGAGCAAATGCCGCCGACGCCGTGCGCGGCAACGTGGAGATTCGGGAATCGCGTGAGCCCGTAAGCAGAAAAGGCTGCGATGAAGTTTGCAACGACCGTGCCGCTTTAGTAATCGGGCGTTTCAAGGCAGCCGCCGCGCCATGTGTCATTAGCCGAAGACAGTCGGAGGTCGATGGCGTCTACTTCCGTAGACACCGAATTACGTTCCCCGCGCGGGTAGTGCGCGTGGAGTTGAAAATCAAGGCGGGATATTGTTGAATCTTGACTTAGGTAGCGCCGCAGTCATAGAGTCTCAATCGCTTTACGGGTCGTGTTCGCAAGCGTTCGACGAGTCTCTCTTTCACTCTCCTCTGTCTCGTCGGCTTTCCATTAACAATCCATCTTGTCCGAGCCTGGAGAGAAGAATCATGAGCCGCGTAACACAAGTCGCTCTCCTTTCATTTATCTTAGTCCTCTGCGCAAACGTTGCGGGCGCGCAGCAGAACGCGCCCGCGCTGCCCTTGCCGCTTCCTTTCGAGCCGTCGACAAAGCTTGAGGCGC
>DASVVZ010000175.1:0-29016 GCA_036389875.1 Pyrinomonadaceae bacterium | reverse complement strand
ATAGATGCGGCCCTGTATGGCGTTCAGGCCTCCCGTGCCGGTGCTGTCAGTCCCGCCCCCCTGGCCGAGGACGCCGCCTGCGGGAATCAGCAGCAGTAATACTAGAAGAGCTGTGTAAACGGAGTTGTAGATGAAGGTGCGGGCGGCTATACGACCTGAAAGGATAAACATTAGAGACTGCTCCTTTCTCAAACGGCCATGTAGGTCGAGACGATAAGAGACTGTGGCTTAATGATTGAGGGATAATAGCACAAATAAGAAAGGGGAGAAGCGTTAATGTCTAACGCTTCTCCCCGAAGTTCCTTCAGGCGCCTCCCTCACATGGGGAACGCGCCCAGGAATTAATCAGCTTAGAAGCTGAACTTAGCACCCAATCTAAGAGTGGACGGGAACTGGAAGACCGTGCCCGAGCCGTAGAACGGATTCGGGACATCCGGCACACCGGCCAGACCCGTGCCGAGCGAGAACGTGGTGTCGTATATGACCGCACGCTGGTTGTTGAAGACGTTGAACCAGTCAACCGTGAACCGGAGCTGCTTGTTCTCTCCGACGTTAATCGGATAGTAGCCGCCCAGGTCAACCTGCCAGGTGAAAGGCCCGCGGTTCGTGTTCGCTCTGATTCCGCCAGGAGCATCTGCCGGGAAGAGAGCCGTGCCGCGCGGCACGCCGAAGCCTTCGTTGTTGCCGTACACGGGGTGCGGCACCAACGCGTTGAAAGGCGTACCCGACTGACCGCGGAACGAACCACTGATCATGAATTTCCACGGCGTCTGGTAAGAGCCGTCGAACTTCAGCTGGTGCGGGCGGTCATTCGGCAGACGACCGTAGGAGTTGCCGAGCAAGCTCACCAAGTCGAAGAGCGAGGTGATGTTCGGGTCGGCCTGGCCGTTGTCGTTGCGGAACAAGCCTTCGTAGTTACCGGTCAGGCTGGAGAAGACGTAGGAAGCGATGAACTGGTAGTTGTTCGAGAAACGCTTCGTTGCCGTCAACTCAATGGCGCGGTAGTAGCGACGAGCGCGACCGAAGCCAGCGCCGAACTGCTCACGTGCCAGCCTGTCCGTCAGGCTCTCGCCCGGGTTGAACAGGAAGTAGCTGTCGCCATCGTCGAACGAGCCGTCCTCGATGACCGAGCCCTGCGCGCGGTAGACACCGCGAGCGCCAATCGCCAAATTGCTGACAACCTCGTACTCGAAACCGGCGGTCACTTCGTTGACCGTCTGCGGCTTCAGATCCGGATCGGGAGGCGTGTGGTCGTGGCCCAGGTTCTGAGCCGAGATACCCACCGCCGGGCCGCCCGGAGTAGTCGCACCGCTGAGACCCGTCACAACGCGTGCGTTGGGAAGGTTCGCGGGGAAGCCGTAGCGGTCGAGGCGGATGTTGTTATCCGTCTGGGCCGTATCGGACAGCGCACGAACGTTGATGTCGAGCGGAATCGGCGTCTCAACGAAGCGAGCGTAGTTGACGAAAAGCTTGCCTCTGCCCTGACCTGTGAAATCCCAGATCAGACCAATTCTGGGCTGAAGGTTGTCGATGAAGCTGTTGAACCTCAGCGGCTGGCCTTCGCCAGGCTTGCCGTAGGCTTGCTGGTAGTCCCAGCGAATACCTGCGTTGAGCTGAACGTCCTTGGTGATTTTGAAATCATCCTGGAAGTAGAAGCTCTCGACGTTGGTCTTCGTGTTGGCGATGATTCTGAAGTCACGAATACGCGTCTGATTGCGAATCAGGAACGGGTTGTTGGTGACTTCGGCGAGCGTCAGCGTGCCGACGGTCGCGGCTGTAATGGTCGTTCCACCCGGAATCGTCTGGCCGACGAGCAGGGCGGCGCGGTCAGCGGCGGCCTGGCTCGGGCAAACAATCTGAGTGCCCCTGACGGTGCAGAGCAGGAAGCGATGGTCAACGCGGAAACCGCTGACCGTCAGGCTCGCGCCGCTACCAACAGGCTGATTGTTGAGCGTGTTGTTGAAGGTAAGCGTCGGGCCGGTCGAGACGTTGTTGATGTCGTAAATATTACGCGTCATCTCGAAGCCGTACTTGAAGGTGTGGCGTCCCCAGATGTTCTGGAGTCTGGCCGCGATCTCCCAGCGATTACGATCTTCTTTACCCATGAAAATTGGGGCAAAGCCGTTACGGAAAACCGTACGCTGGAGGCTGCCGCCCGGCGCGTACGAGTAATCAATGAAGCCCGTGCCGCCGCCGAAGAACAACCCGGTCTGAACAATCGGAGCCACCGTCTTGGTGTTCGTCAGAATCGAGAAGTTATCGAACGTGGCAGGCTGATTCGCAAAGCCCTCGGTCGGCGTTCTGTTGTAGCGCTGGAAGTGCATGCCGAACGAGAACTCGCCGATCCAGTTGGGCGTGATGACCGAGTTCAGACGGGCCGCGTAGTTGTGGCCGCCGGACTTGGTCGTTCCCAGGAAGCTGTTCGGATCGACGCCGAAGCCGTTGGAAGAACCACCGGTCGAACCGGTCTGGTTAATCTGGAAGCCTTCGATGGTCGTAAAGTCGCCGAAGGTCGAGAAGGTGGCCGTGTTGTTCTGATTGACTGCCCAGGTGATTTTGCCCGCGTAGAAGGGGGTCGACACCTTGTTGTCAAAGGGAACTCTCGTTGACTGGCCAAGGTAGTAGTTCCTGCGGTACTGCGGGTTGAACGCGCCGAAGAACCAGAGTTTGTTCCTGACAATCGGTCCGCCGATGTCGACGCCGGCGTCGACTTCCGAGAAGCCGTTGTTGGAAGCCGACGAGAAGGAGAAGTTCTCCGTCTGACGCACAAAGCTCTTGGCCGTGTAGTACGCGAAGATGTCTCCGGTAAACTCGTTACCGCCCGACTTGGTGATGACGTTGAAGATACCGCCAGTCGCCTTGCCGTACTCGGCGCCGAAAGCGCCTGTCTTGATTTCGATCTCCTGCACGAACTCGAAGGGCAGGTTCGCGCCGCCGCCGCCGTAGGCCGGGTCTGAGGTGGTCACACCGTCGAGGATGTAATTGTTCTCAGGGCCGGATGCGCCGGCAACCGACGGGTCGCGGGGTCGCCCGGCAGCGTCGCGCAGTCCCGACTGAGTAGCGGTCGGGGCAATGTTGTAAAGCGACTGCACCGTGCGCTGTGTCGGGAAGTTCGAGAACTGCTCCGTGGAGACGTTGGTTCCCGTGGTGTTGGTTGTGACGTCAACGTTAGCGCCCGAAGTATCTGTAACGTTAACGACTGCTGTCGTCCCAGCAGGCTGAAGCGTGACCGCGACAGACGTGCTTCTGCTGAGATTGACCTCTACATTCTCTTGTTTGAATTCGGCGAATCCCTGAGAAGCTGCGATCGACACATTGTATCTTCCCGGGGGAAGATTCAACAGGCGATAGCGCCCCTCATCATTCGTCGTGGCTGACTGCGGACTGATCAGATTCGGGCTGCTCACGGTCACAGTCACGCCAGGCACCGCGTTGCCGTTTGTATCGACAACGGTGCCTTCAATCGTACCCGTCGTCGTCGTCTGTGCCATCGCGCCCGAAGTAAAGAGCGCCATGCACAAGGCGAGCAACGCCAGAGTAACAATTCGCATGGAGATTTTCATGCTGGCTATTCCTTTCTGAATTAACGATTCCTTTATGCTGGTAACACTGCCATCGGAGCTTCCTATGACTCCGGCCAACGAAGTGCGGGCTTTAATTTGGTCTTGTTGTAGGCATGGCAGCGTCTGCAAAAAACCTTTTTTGAAGTTGAGAAACCTCATCGGGTAGCGATAATTGCAACTCGTATGCCCATTCGCCTGGAATCGCTCAAGCCCCTGTCCCTGTTAGCTTTAGCTGGTGACCCGTAAATGCGGAGAAATAAATTAAATCCAAAAAATTGGTGAGTATCCAGAATCTAGAAGTCTCGGGTTATTGGTTAAAAGGGGGAGCCGGGGCGGCTCTTTCGCGTGCGAGGCTATTTTATGTCAGGCTTTGCGGCTGGCGGGCTCATTGCAAAGCAGTGGTAGAATGCTCGCTGCCAAAGTTTTATAAGAGCACATAAGGGAGGGGGCAGAGGAACCTCAGAAGTGTCTGAACGCATCTACCGCGACCCTGTTCACAACATCATACGCCTTCGCACGGAGACGGACGAGGGGCGTTTAATGGTGCGCCTGATTGACTCAAGCGAGTTCCAGAGGCTGCGCCGCATAAAGCAGCTGGGGCTCGCCCTTTACACGTACCAGGGGGCGGAGCACTCGCGGTTCGCTCACTCCCTGGGCGTGCTTCATCTGATGACGCGCGTGCTGGACAAGCTTGGCGAAAAGGACGAGATAAGCCAGGAGTCGCGTGCGGCCGCGCGCGCGGCTGCGCTCCTGCATGACATAGGCCACGGCCCCTTCTCTCACGTGATGGAGAAGGTGCTGGGTTTTCATCACGAGGCGTGGACCGTGCGCGCGGTCTTGAGCGAAGAGACCGAAGTGGGGCGAGAGCTTCGCTCCTACTCGGAGGACTTGCCGCAGAGCGTGGCGCACATCATAGAGGGCAAGTTTCAGCCCGCCGCCCTGGCGCAGCTCGTCTCGTCTCAACTGGACGTTGACCGGATGGACTACCTGCTGCGCGACTCACTCATGACGGGCGCAAAGTACGGCATCTACGACCTTGAATGGATAATCAACGCGCTGGCGATTGATAAGGAGCACGACCGCATCTATGTGGAAGCGCGCGGGCTCTATGCCGTGGAGGAATATTTACAGGCGCGCTACTACATGTTCCGGCAGGTCTACTTTCATCGCACGCTGCGTTCGGCGGAAGCCGTGCTGCGTTCCGTGTTAAGACGCGCGCTGAAGCTGCTGGAAGCTAATGAAGAGGTCTGGTGCGCGCCGGGCACCGCGTTTGAGAAGATGCTGAGGCGCCATCCTCTGACGCTCTCGGAACACCTGGCTATGGATGACTCGGACGTTATCTTTCACGTCAAGCAGTGGCAGGCGAGCGGCGACCCGATCCTGAGCGACCTCAGCCGAAGATTCGTGCAGCGCCGCCTCTTCAAAGCCATTGACGTGGACATGCCGGACGAAGAGCACGCCAGCTTCCTCTCGGCCGCGCGCGAGGTGACTGCGAAGGGCGGCTTTGACCCTGACTACTACTTCATAGAAGATCAGGCGGGCGACGTCCCTTACTATGCCTACTACACGGCGGAAGGCGCTGAGCCGAAGGCGCGCATCTACGTGGAGGACGGCTATGCCAGGCCGCGCATACGTGAGATAAGCGAGGTGAGCGACGCCGTGCGCGGGCTTGCGCGCGGCTACCAACTACACCGCGTCTGCTTTCCGGCTGAAGTCAAGGAGGAGGTCTACGCCATTTATCACGAGAGCGCCCCGCCGCAATCCGCGGCCGGAGCCTGAGCAGCCTGTTTGAATCTACTATCAGGAGAGATTCCACATGAGAATAAGCGAGATGCTGTTGACGGAGTTTGACAACGAGATGGCGGGCACCCGCAGGACCCTGGAGCGCGTGCCGGATGACAGATTCGACTGGAAGCCGCACGAGAAGTCCGCGACTATGGGAGGTCTTGCGACTCACCTTGCCAACATACCCACGTGGGCCGTCCACGCGCTCCAGAAGGATTCGATAGACATAGCGCCCGTGGATGCGCCGCCCCCGCGAGCCGAACCGGCTCACTCGCGCCAGGAGCTTCTTGAGAGATTCGATAAGGCCGTAGAGGACGCACGCGCCGCAATCAACCAGGCCAGTAACGAAGAGCTGATGCAGCCCTGGTCGCTCCTCTCAGGCGGCAAAGCCGTCATGACCCTGCCGCGCGTGGGCGTGCTCAGGGGCTTCGTCATGAACCATAACATTCACCATCGCGCGCAGCTAGGCGTCTATTTAAGGTTGAACGACATACCCGTTCCATCCATCTACGGCCCATCGGCCGACGAGGCCGCGTTCTAGATGCGTTGTATCCTGTGCGATGTCTTGATGGAGGACTTCGGGCGCGACTTTAACGGCGTCCAGATTTATCGCTGCCCTCAGTGCATGCTGGTCAAGGCGGAGCCCGTTCAGTCTGGCGCTGCCGAGATGTATGACGACCCGGAATATTTCAGCGGCTGGGGAAGCGACAAGGATTTCGAGGCTGAGAGCCACGACGAGAATCTTCATCAGCTGACGAATCAGTATCTGGATTTCATCGGCGCGCACACCACTGGCGAGACGCTTCTGGACGTAGGCACGGGCCACGGGCTGCTTCCGCTTATGGCATCAAAGCGAGGATACCGCGCCGAAGGGACGGACGTCTCGCGCCATGTCTGCGAGAATCTCCCGGCGAAGATAGGCATTCCCATTCATCACGGCGCAATCGAAGAGATCAGGTTTGAGAAGACCTACGACATCATCACCTTGATTCACGTGCTGGAGCACACGGAGTCGCCCGTCTCTACCATCAAAAGGTGCGTAGAGATTTTGAACGACGGCGGCTTCATAGTCGTGGTCGTGCCGAACTACCGCAGCCTGGACACGCGCATCAAGGACTTTCTCTCGAAGCGACACCTTAAGAGCCGCCCTTTCAAGCACCTCGCATTGGGCCATCACAACTACGTCTTCTCGATTGAGAATCTGGAATTGCTCGGAAGGCTTTCGGGTCTGGAGACGGTTTACAAGGGGACGGGCTCGGCGTCGTGGAAACAAGATCCGTTTAATCGACTGCTGGCGCGCATGAACATGGCCACATGGTGCTACGTCGTCTACCGCAAGGCCGCGCGCGGCGCTTCATTGCAGGATAAAAGAGCGCACGCCGCATGAAAGCCTCTTTTTCATCACCCGGCCCACAACCCGTCGGCGCGCGCTTAAAGCGGCGCGTGCTCTATGGCTCCATCCTTACTCTTCTGTTGCTCTATCTGTCGGCCGCAGCCGCGCAGGCGCAGACGACCGCGCGCAAGACTACCGTGGCCGTTCTCGATTTCGGTGAGACGGAGACGGGCCGGCGGGCGGCAGACAGGTTATGGCGGACTGTGCGAGAGGCTGACGGCTTAGAGCTTTCCGATCGGGAAGAGGCGCGTACGGCCGCGCGCGGTGCAGCCTACGCGGGCTCTCTCAACATGACGCTGGAGGAAGCGCGCCAGCTCGGCGCCAGCTTAGGCGCTGATTTCTTTATCACGGGCGACGCGCAGACGCTTCGCCGCTCGCCGTCCAACGGCTCCGTGTACTACGAGGCTTACGCCTCGATTTTTCTTGTCAGCTCGCGCACGGGCCGTCTAATCACATGGGAGCGTCCAAGCTACAGGGCGGACAGGCCGGATGCCGCGTCAGAACTTTTGCTCAAAGGGCTCGCGGGCGGGGACCTTCGCGGGCGCTACGCGGTCGCAATCGCACGCGCTGAGCAAGACGAGATGCGTATGCGCGCAGAGGCCGTGGGCCGCCGGGCGCCTCTCATAGAAGAAGCGCCGGTCGATGTGACGGGCGCGAAAGGGTTAAGGCTTCCGCTCCCCTATCGCCGCCTGCGCCCGCCTTATCCTGAAACGGCCCGGCAGGCTGAGGCCGAGGCGACCGTGGACGTTGAAGTCGACATAGGCGCGGACGGCGAAGTCTCAAGAGTCGAAGTCGTGCGCTGGGCCGGCTTCGGTCTGGACGAGGCCACCGTCACAACGGTCAGGCAGATGCACTTTCGCCCGGCCATGCGCGACGACGAGGCCATCCCCATGCGAGTGCTGCTACGCTACAACTTCCGCAAGCCGCCTGTAGAAGGCAAAAAGTGAAAGATGAAAGTTGAGCTTGTTGAGAGATGAGGTTCACCGCGGGGACGCCGAGTGTCGCTGAGGGGACGCTGAGAAGATTCAAATCTCTCTGCGATACCTCTCGCGTCTCTCTGCGTTCCTGCGGTGAGGCCGGGCATCTCTTTCACTTCAGCCTGCTGCGCTTTCTCTGCCTGCTCTTCCTTCTGCTTCCGCCATTTACCTTCTGTCTTTTGCCTTCGCCGGTCGCGGAGGCCGGCGGCGATACGCCGGTCTCGACGCAGAGGCGCGAGGGCAGGCTGGTTGTCTTTGACGATGTCTGGAAGACGATTCGTGACCGCTACTATGACGAGTCCTTCAATGGGATGGACTGGGATGCGGCGCGCGACAGGTTTCGCGCGGAGGCGGCCGAGGCCGCCAGTTCGCAGGAGTTCTATTCCGTACTGCGGCGCATGGTAGGGGGCCTGCGTGATTCGCACACGCGAGTCTATGCGCCGTATGAAAAGTTCGACTGGCAGCACCCGCGCGTCATCACCACAGGCATCTACGTGCGCGAAGTCTCGGGCGAGGCTGTGGTCACGGGCATAGAGCGCGGCTCTGAAGCCGAGCGAGCCGGGCTGCGCGCAGGCGACGTCATCACGAGCGTTGACGGCGAGCCCGCGCTTGCTCTCTTTATGAAGAGGCTGCGGGATGTGACGGGCGCTTCCACGGCCCAGTCGGCTCGTGCGCGTGCGATGTCGGCGCTGCTCGCAGGCGCTGCCGACTCGACCGTCAGAGTCGGCTGGCTAGGCGGCGACGGGCAGGAGCGCTTCGCCACCTTTCGACGCCAGTGGCGAGACCGTACCGCCGGGCTCGTTATTGAAAAAGCACGCGACCGGCTTTTCATAGCTCGCTTCGACTCCTTCACAGGGAAGGTCGCGCTCGATTTCATGCGCGCGCTTCATAGACGTTTGCAGGGAGCGCGAGGGCTTGTCATTGACCTTCGCAACAACGGCGGCGGCGACTCAGAGGCCATGACGGATGTAATCTCGGCCTTTCTTTCGCCGCGAACGGGGCTGGGCCGCTTCGTGGACCGCACAGGCAAAGTAGTCATTGAGCCGCAGACGCGCACCGTCATGCTGCTGGCCGCAGAATCAATAGCCCGCTTCAATGGGCAGGTGGTCATACTGACCAGCGAGCGCACTGCGAGCGCCGCAGAAATCTTTGTCGCCTCTATCAGGGAGGCGCGAAGGGCTGCCGTCATAGGCACAGGCACCTGCGGCTGCGTGCTGGCGATTCGCCGCCGCCACCTGCTGCCGGACGGAGGCGAACTGGATGTCAGCGAGATGGACTATCGCACCCGCCTTGGGCTGAGGCTCGAAGGAAGCGGCGTCGCGCCCGATGAAATCATTATGCCCGACCTGAGGGACATTCGCGCCGGAAGGGACCGCGCCATTGAGCGCGCGATCGAGCTTTTAAGTCTCAGCGCAGAGACGCAATCGCAAAAAAGATAGATTACGGCAACACAAATGGCGCAGGGATTCTGCTAGTCTTTGAATCATCAGAAGAGGAGAATTTTTTGTGAGCGAACAATACGACCAGCAGGACGGCGCGCCGCAGACGCAGCCGGATTCGGGCGAGACAGTCAAGGAATCTGCGGACGGGCGCTCCGCCACCATCGGCGAAAGAAGCACAGAGGATAAAGTGGCGGGCCAGGGCCTGGGGCAGATGAAGAATGACGACACAGAGCACAGAGCGCCCGAGATGCCGGACAAAGCGGGGTAAGACCGTTCCGCCTCACGCGCCTAACGCTCTAGAGGGAGTGGTCTCATGATTTCCGGGGCTTCTCATTTCGGCTTACGGATTAGTGCGCCAGGTCATCAACCTGCAGGCCGATCGGCTCGGCCCCCGCGCCCTTTATGCCGTCTATAACCTTTACCACCTCGCCGTACTTTATTGAGCGGGGCGCTTTGACGAAGACAGTCTTCTCTATCCTGTCTGTGCCCGGCTTCGTGTAGCTCAAGCTGGTGCGCTGCTGAAAAATCCCCGCGAGCATACTCTTGAGAGCGCCCGTGTCATTGACAGTGCCCGCGTCCTGGCCATTAAGCTGTAGCCGCAAGTCGCTCAGAACATCCACACGAAGCCCGTCATTACGCATCTTTACCGGCGACTCTTTCGTGTCGAGCGGCGTGGGAATCAGCGCCCTGAAGCGGCTCGGCCTCAGAGGCATCGCCACCATAAAGATAATCAGCAGAACCAGCAGCACGTCAATCAGCGGCGTCACGTTAATGAAGGGTCGCGCTTTATTATCATCCTGTTTCCGGCCCATGAGCTTTGCCCCCTGTCTTATCCACTCATACAGAGCGGTCGCAGTTTCTAATCTCTATAGACAACGCTTCGCCCGGAAAGTTCCTTTTAAAGCCGCCGGAGGTTTTGTGAGGCGGCGCAATAATGGGTTAAACTCTCGTCATAGAAATTTTTCCGGCTCGGTAAAACAGCTAAATATCCGAAGCGCTGATGCGTCTCAATTCCCGACGGCTCTTCCCGGCTGCTCTCCCCGGTCAGGCTTATGACCATAATATTTTGTTAGCGCGCGCCCCGCGGCTCGTGAGAAGATAGTGTCAAGAAGAGATTGTCCAAAGGATAAAGGCATTTATGCCGCGCGCACATGGGGCGGTAGACTTGTGATTCAACACCGATGAAGCAAACCACTCAAGCAGCACGGAAGAAGAATAATCAAGGCGCTCTTTCACCCGTAGACCTGAGCGACATAAGCCCCTTTCTATTTAACAGGGAGCTTAGCCTGCTGGAGTTCTATCACCGCCTGCTGGAGGAGGCTTCGGACGAGACCGAACCCGTGCTTGAGCGCCTCAAATTCCTCTCCATCTTCTCGTCCAACCTGGACGAGTTCTTCATGATTCGCGTCTCGGGCCTGAAGGAGATGTACGAGGAAGGTGTGACGGCGCTTTCGCCCGACGGGATGACGCCCGAAGAACAGTTGCAGGCTATCAGAGAGCGCGTTGTACCGCTCGTCGAGGAACAGTCGCAATGCCTGATGAACGAGGTGCTTCCTGAGCTTGAGCGTCAAGGCATAGTGATTGTGCCTTATGATTCCCTCTCAGAGATTGAGCGCGCGATTCTCAACAAATATTTTATGCGAAAGGTCTTTCCCCTGCTTACGCCGCAGGCGATTGACCCGGGACACCCGTTTCCATACATCTCTGCGCTCTCTCTGAATCTCGCGTTGATGGTGGGCCCTCTGCAAGAGCATGGCATCACTCAGTCGCTCACGGGCAGCCCCACCCCGCGCTTTACGCGCATCAAGATTCCGCCCCGCGTCCCGCGCCTTGTGCCCGTGAGCAAGGCCGCAACCAAGTTCGTGCTGATAGAAGATTTGATGGCGGCAAACGTCGGCACCCTGTTCCCGAGAATGCACCCGGGCAGTTGCTACACGTTTCGCGTGACGCGCGACGCCGACGAAGAGATAAGAGAAGACAAGGCCAACGACCTGCTGCGCAGCATGGAGCAGGCGCTGAGGAAGCGCAGGTTCGGCTTGCCCGTGCGGCTCGAAGTATCCAAATCAATGCCGGAGGCTATGGTAAAGCTGCTGCTTGATGAGCTGGAAGTGACCGACGAAGATGTCTACAGGATTGAAGGGCCGATTGACGTCACGCGCCTGATGCCGCTTTACGAGCTGGACAGGCCGGAGCTCAAGGACAAGCCCTTGAAGCCGACTACGCCCGCGCGGCTCAGGGGCAAAAAGCCCATCTTCGATTACATCCGAAAGCATGACGTGCTGATCCATCATCCTTATCACTCTTACGACGCCGTCACAAACTTTCTTGAGAGCGCCGTCAGCGACCCGGAGGTCGTGGCCATCAAGATTTGCCTCTACCGCACGGGCAAGAACTCGCCCATCCCGCAGATGTTGATTAAGGCCGTGGAGGAGGGCAAGCAGGTGACGGCGCTCGTGGAAATCAAGGCCCGCTTTGACGAAGAGAACAACATAGAGTGGGCGAAGCAGCTGGAGGAATCGGGCGTTCACGTCGTCTACGGCCTCATCGGGCTCAAGACGCACTGCAAAGTCGCGCTCGTCATCAGGAACGAGGGAGACGACCTGCGCCGCTACGTGCACGTGGCGACGGGCAACTACAATCCAACGACCTCCCGCTTCTACACGGACTTCGGGCTCTTCACCTCGAACGAAGAGATAGGGACGGACGTGATAGACCTCTTCAACTACCTGACCGGCTTCTCGCGGCATAAGAAGTATCGCAGGCTGCTTGTCTCTCCCGGCAGCCTTCGTGAAAGAACGATTGAGCTTATACGGCGGGAAGCGGCTCACGCCCGGGCCGGGCGTCCGGCCCGCATCATCGTCAAGATTAACCGGCTGGCAGACCCTCAGGTCATTGCCGCCTTCTATGAAGCTTCGCAGGCGGGCGTCCACGTGGATTTAATCGTGCGCGGCACCTGCATGCTCAAGCCGGGCGTGCCCGGCGTGTCCGAGACCATCAGCGTCAGGAACGTCGTCGGCCGCTTTCTTGAACACAGCCGCATCTTCTACTTTGCCAACGGAGGCGAAGAAGAGGTTTATACGGGGAGCGCCGACTGGATGCCGCGCAACTTCGACCGGCGCGTGGAGATTATCGCGCCCGTTGACGACCCTGAGCTTAAGAGGTATCTGGTGGACGAGGTCCTGAGCATTTACCTGCGGGACAACGTCAAGGCGCGGCGACTCATGCCAGACGGCGGTTACGAGCGCGTGGTGGCCGGGCCCGGCGAAGAGAGAATAGACAGTCAGGAATATTTCATAGAACATTGAAAGGTTAATGTGGAGAAGGTAATGAACGAAAGAATCAAACGCTACTCGGTGCGGGCAACTCTGTGCCTGCTATTACTTGCTCTCTTCTCTTCTGCGGCGCTGGCGCAGGACGAGAAGTCTAAGATCCAGCCGACGGGTAAGCCTGTCCTCTGGAAAGACCCCGGCGACATAACCCAGCGCGACCTGCTGGCGGGCCCCGGCGGTGAAGAGATGAGGCCGGACATCAGCAACCTGACCTTCTTGGAAGAGGACGCGACCGGCTTCTCTTACGGGATGCGCGTGCGCGACGGCGCGGGCAAAGTCTGGGTCATCAAGCTCGGCAAGGAGGCGCAGCCGGAAACAGCAGCCTCCCGTCTTCTCTGGGCCGCTGGCTACATGTCGGAAATCCACTACCTCTTCCCCTGCGTGAAGGTCAGCGGCGCGCCCTCGCCTTCCAAGGACGTGCCTCGCTGCGAGGGCAACGGCTTCGCCAACGCGCGCTTTGAAGCGAGGCCCGAAGGCATCAAGCGGCTTGACGAGTGGGCCTGGGCGAACAATCCCTTCGTCGGCTCCAGAGAGTTGAAGGGCCTGATAATCATGATGGCGCTCATCAACAACTGGGACTTGAAGGACTCCAACAACAAGGTGATATACGTCCCGGCCAGCCTGACAGGCGGCGAGGACGAATTGCAATACATCCTGAGCGACCTCGGCGCGACCTTCGGCAAGACGGGCAGCTTTCTTTCCCGCAACCGTAACAACCCGAAGGACTATGCCAAGACCAAGTTCATCACGGGCGTACAGGGCAACATGGTGAAGTTCAACTACGGCGGCAAGAATCAGGGCCTGATGAACGGCATCACGGTGGAAGATGCCAGGTGGATAGGCGGGCTGCTCGAAAAGCTTTCCGACAAGCAGATAGAGGACGCCTTCCGCGCGGGCAACTTTTCTACTGAAGATGTTCAGCTTTTGAGACAGGCTTTGCGGCAGAGAATCACACAGTTGTCCACACTCGCCGGGGGCGCGCGGTAGCAGCTCTCACGCAAGGTAAACCAGGGGTGAAATACGAAGATGTGTAGAAGTAAAAAAATTCAGGCGGTGCTGGCTCTCGCCTGCGTCCTGCTGCTTGGCTTTTCGCACGCGGCCTTCGCTCAGGGCGGCAAGCGGAAAGGTAAGAAGCCGGCTCCCACGGGCAGGCCCGTCATCTGGAGAGACCCCGGCAACATAGCCGCGCGCAATCTCTTCCTGGGGCCGGGCGGCGAAGAGATGAAGCCGGACACGAGCAGCGTCACTTTCATCAAGACGGAGAGCGGCGGCTACTCGCCCAAGTTCCGCGTGCGCGACGCGGGAGGGCGCGAGTGGGTGGCAAAGCTGGGCAAGGAGGCGCAGAGCGAGACGGCGGCCGTGCGCCTCCTCTGGGCCATAGGCTACATGACGGAGATCAACTATCTTGTCCCCTGCGTGCGAATACAGGGAGCGCCTAAGCCCAGAAAGAAGGTTGCGCGGTGCGAGGGCGACGGCTTCAGTAACGTGCGCTTCGAGGCCAGACCGGAGGGCGTGGAGCGCGCTGGACAGTGGAGGTGGAAGCGAAATCCCTTCGTCGGCACAAAAGAGCTTCAGGGGCTGGTGGTGATGATGGGCTTGCTGAACAACTGGGACATAAAGGATTCCAACAACGTAGTCCTTTACGTGCCGAATCGCGGCATAGGCGAGTCGCGGTACGCCATCAGCGACCTGGGCGCGACCTTCGGCAAGATTGGCCGCCTTCCCTTCTTCTGGCGCATCACGCGCAGCCGCAACAACCCACAGGACTACGCCAGGGCGAGCTTTATTGATAAAGTCAAAGGCAATCGCGTGGCCTTCCGCTACAATGGCAAGAATAGCGGCCTCTTCAGGAACATAGCTCTTGAGGATGCCAGATGGTTGGGCGGGCTGCTCTCGCGCCTGAGCGACGGGCAGATTTCGGACGCCTTTCGCGCAGCCAATTACAGCCCGGCCGAAGCGCGTATGATGACCGACGCCGTGCGCCGCAGAATAAACGAACTGGTGAATCTTCCAGAACCGGGTCTTGCATCCCTTTAAGCAGGATGAGTAAAAGCGTATGAACAGACAAAACGGGAGATTAATCGCCATTATCCTGGCGGTCTTTGTGGTAAGCGCTCTCGGCTCTTACTACTTTTTCGGCAGGCCGCCGTTGGGCCGCCCCCCGGTCGAGACGGCATCATCGGCCACGCCGCAGCCTTCCACTACGAATCTCGCATCGGACAGTCCGAGTCAGAACAGGCAGTCGCAGGCTGCGCCGCGAGGGGAGAACTCCTTCTTCACGGAGATTTTCGGAGCCGGAGCGGGCGCAGATCCTTCTAATCCGGAGAAATGGACGACCGTCATCCTGCGCGTGATGGTCAGGTTGACGCTGGCCGCACTTTTGACTTCAATGCTGGCGTTTCGCCCGCGCAAGTTCGCGGTCCTCTTCAAGCGCAACCTGTTCGTGGCGCAGACGCAGATACTGCTGGCCGTAGTTGCGTCGGCGCTGATGATGGTCGTAGGCGACAACGCTGCGCGCGCCTTCGGCATCTTCGCAGCCGTCTCGCTCGTGCGTTTCCGCACGAACATACGCGACCCGAAAGAGATTACGGTTCTGCTCGTGAGCCTCGCTGTCGGATTGGCGACTGGCGTAGGGCGCTGGGAGCTGGCCGCCGTCCTGAGCCTCTTCGTGCTGGTACTGCTCTGGGCGCTTGAGTACCGCGAGCAGGAGATGATTTCAAGGACAATGGAGCTGAAGGTGACTACGCGAAACCTAGTGGAGACACACGCGGTTATCAAAGGCATACTGAAGCAGCATGATTTCAGCTCGGAGCTGAGGACGCTGAACCGAGAAGACGCGGACGAGCCGCTTGGCGAGATAGTCTTCTGCGTAGAGATGAATCCGCTGGTCAGCACCGACATACTGAGCGACGAGATTCTCTCCGCCGACCACACCAACATAGACACCATAGAATGGAGCCAGCAGAAAGCTAATAACGCTTACCAATAAGGCCCTGCACTGGCATCGGGGCGAGTAGCCAAGAATAAAAAAGGCGGCTGCACATAACATTGTGCAGCCGCCTTTTCATGAAAATTAGATGCCCTACTTAGCGCGTGCCCGAAGCCGCGTTGGCGGTAGCAGCCTTCTTGGCCTGTATCTGCTGCCCGTAGTCTTCAACGAACTTCTTGTAGTCGCCGTGTCCCCAGCTGGTGTAGAAGTCGAACTTCTTCATCTCGGCGTAGACCTGCTCGAACGTCCAGTTATATTTCGTGTAGCGGTAGACCGCGCCCATGGAGCCCGTGCGGTGACGGCCCCCTGCGCAGTGAACGAAGAACTTGCCCGTCGCGGGGTCGTCCACGACCCTCAGAAACGCATCAACCCATTCCGGCTTCGGATACTCCTTCGTAGGCATGGGGATATTCACGTAGCGCATTCCCAAAGCTTCTACCATCGACTTTTCGTAGTCCTTGGGCTTCTCCTGCAAGTCTATGACGGTCTTGATGCCGAGCGCCGCCAGCGCCTCATAGTCCTCTTTATCCTTAGGCTGCGAGCCGCGATAAAAGCGTTCATCCATCTGGCCGAAATTTTTAATCTTGATGCTGGAGAAATCGGGGGCTGACTGCTGCGTCGTTTGCGCAAAAGAAGCTACGGAGAGAAGAAGGGTTGCCAGGATTGTTCCGAAAAGGATACGAATAGGCGTGCGTGTTACAGGTCTCATTGCCGCATTCTCCTACAGGCCGGTTCCTTCCAGCCTGATTCAGTACTTTAGTTAAATTTTAATTGAAGGGGCAGTGCCTGCTTTGCCAATTTCAAAGCATCAGGGAATAAGATGCAGTCAAACCATCGCGGGTTTGTTGCAGAAATTCGCCTTTTATTTGGCATAATTCTGGAGCACAGGGGCGATTCCAGCCTTTTCCGGGCTAGTGGCATTTTACTTGCTGGCTATCCCGGCAGAGGGGTGAAAACAGGCTCATTTCAGTACAGATGGAGGGGGAAATTCTTTTATGAATATTCGTAACTTACTCTGCGCGTTCTTGTTCTCTTGTGCATTCACGGTAGGCGCTATGGCTCAGCAGAGCGGTACAGTACAGAGAACGAAGGAGAAGGCTGGAGACGTCAAAGACCGGGCGGTTCAGGCTGGCCAGGTGGTAGGCGATAAGACCATGGGCGGCGCAAGGGCAGCCGGTAGCGGAATAAAGGTGGTAGCCGGGGAAACTGCTGAAAAAACCGGCGATGCTGTTCGCACGGCCCGCAGCGCGGGCGCTGAAGTAGCCGACAAGGTTGAAGATGGCAAAGACCAGGCTGCAAAAGGCGTTAGAGTCGCCGGCAACGCTGCCGGAGCCGTCGGCGAGCGCGCCGCAGATACAGTTCGGGGTGCAGGCGCTGCGACTAAAACCGCGGGCGCTGAAGTAGGCGACAAGGTCGAAGACGCGAAAGACCAGACAGTTAAGGCTGCCAAAAAATCGGGCAACTGGCTGAGCAGGACTTTCAGGAAAATCTTCTAGTCTAGAGGCTAGACAACTCCGTATAAGAAAAAGAGGCGCACCAATTTAGTGCGCCTCTTTTTCTATGTGACTACATTTTGTCTTTCACCTTTTTATCATTTCCCCTTATCCTTAAGCCATGCTGTATCTGTCCCAGGTTTTGGGTCGTCCCATACGCGACATGGAGGGCGAGCGCGTGGCGACGATTAAGGACGTGATTGTGCGTCTGGGCGAGGGCGAGCACCCGCCCGTGACGGGCTTCGTCGCGCGCTACCGCCGCAGGGACTTCTTTCTCTCTCGCTGGCGCGTGGCCGAGTTCAACGAGTCGGGCGTGCGCCTGAATTCGGACATCCTCGACTTGAGACCGTTCGTGAGGCGCGAATCCGAAGTGCTGCTGGCGCGCGACGTGCTGGACAAGCAGCTGATTGACGTGGACGGCAAGCGCGTGGTGCGCGTCAACGACGTGCAGCTGATCGAAGCCGCAGGCGAGTGGAGAGTCACGGGCGCGGACGTTTCGCTACAGGGTCTCTGGCGGCGACTTCTCCCGCAGGGCTTCACGGGCAGCCGTCGCCCCGTAGAGGTACTTGACTGGGCCGATGTCGGGTACCTGGCGACCGACGCCGCCACGGTGCAGTTGAAATCCTCCAGCGACAAGCTCGCGCGACTGCATCCGGTCGAGATAGCCCGCCTGGCCGAATCGCTCTCTTATCATCAGGGCGCGGAGATAATCGAAGGGCTGGACGACGAGACGGCCGCTGAGACTCTGGAAGAGATGCCCGCAGAACATCAGGCGCGTATCATCAGCGACATGGACGAAGAGCGCGCGGCAGACATCCTTGAGTGGATGTCGCCGGACGAAGCTGCAGACGTGCTTGGAGACCTGCCCGAAGAGAAAGCCGAAGACCTGCTCAATCGCATGGAAGGCGAAGAGCAGGCGGACGTGGCGGAACTGCTCCCTTACGAAGACGACACGGCGGGCGGCCTTATGACGACGGAGTTCGTCACGCTGCCGCGTTACCTGACGGTCGGAGAAGCTCTTGCGCGATTGCGCGAGATGGCCGAGACGCCGAACATGATTTACTACCTCTACGTGGTAGAGACGGAAGGCTCGTGGAAGCTTTCGGGCGTCATAGCGCTGCGCAGTCTTATACTGGCAGACACGAACGTGCCGCTTGAAGATGTCATGCGCTACGACTTTCAAAAGGCGCACCCGGACGATAACGCGCGCGCCGTCGCGCAGAAGATCGCCGAATACAACCTGCTGGCCCTGCCCGTAGTTGACGACGAAGAAGATATTCTTGGAATTATCACGGTTGACGACGCCATGGAGCTGCTGCTGCCGAAGGGCTGGCGTCAAAGGATACCGAGACTCTTCGGCTAATCCATTCCGAAGCTTGAAGAAGCTCGCTCTTGTGATTAGCCTCTCATTTAGTTACTCTGTGGGCCTCGGATTAACAAGAAGACTAAATCTGAAGTTCGTATGATGAACGGAGACCCTCCAAATCATGGCCGAGTCCGGCGCAGTTGTGAGAGGCGCAGGGCGTCGTCTGTGGCGACGCGGGGCTCATGGTGTGCGCCGCACGTTCGGCCAGCGCAGGGGGTTAATAGCTTATCTTGCCATACTCGGCCCGGGCATGGTCGCGGCCAACGCCGGCAATGACGCCGGCGGAATAGCCACCTTCGCTACCGTCGGTGCAGACCACGGCTACAGGCTCCTCTGGGTCTTAATTCCCATCACAATCAGCCTCGGCATTATTCAGGAGATGTGCGCGCGCATGGGCGCGGTCACGGGCAAGGGGCTCGCGGATTTGATACGCGAGCGCTTCGGCGTGCGCTGGACTGCGCTGGTGATGCTGGCGCTCCTGATCGCCAACTGCGGCGTGACCGTCTCGGAGTTCATAGGCATAGCGGCCGCGACCGAACTCTTCGGCGTGCCCCGCTTCGTTTCAGTCCCACTGGCGGCAATGAGCGTCTGGTGGCTGGTCGTCAAAGGCTCCTATAAGCGCGTGGAGAGAATCTTTCTTATCATGTCGCTGGTATTTCTGGGCTATATAGTCTCTGCGTTTCTGGCGCGGCCCGTGTGGGGCGAAGTGGCGCGAGAGGTCGTGCGGCCGAGCTTCAGCTTCAACCCCGCCTACATCTTCACGCTGGTGGCGCTGGTGGGTACTACCATCTCGCCCTACATGCAGGTTTACGTGCAGTCTTCCGTAGTCGAAAAGGGGATGACGGCGGACGATTACAGGCTCGTCAGAGCGGACGTGTGGACGGGAACGGTCTTCGCCAACCTGGTAGCCTTCTTCATAGTCATCTCTACGGCAGCCGCCCTGAACTCGCACGGCATAGTCATAGAGACGGCAGCCGAAGCCGCCCGCGCGCTTGAGCCGCTCGCAGGCCCCTACGCGCGTATGCTCTTCGCCATAGGACTGTTCGGCGCTTCCATGCTGGCGGCGGGCGTACTGCCTTTAGCCACAGCCTATTCCATCAGCGAGGCCCTGGGGTTTGAGAAAGGCGTCTCGCGCAGCTTCCGCGAAGCCCCAATCTTCCTTGGCATCTTCACCTTTCTGGTCGCGACGGGCGCGCTCGTGGCCATGATTCCGGGGCTGCCCCTGATTCGCGTGCTGCTCGTGACACAGGTCATCAACGGCCTGCTCCTGCCCGTCATACTGATAGCCGTCCTTCGCCTAGTGAACGACAAGGAGCTTATGGGCGAGTATCGCAACAGCCGTCTTCTCAACGGGGTGGCGTGGCTGACGACCATCATAGTCTCTGCGCTCTCGCTCCTGCTCATCCTTACGACCATCTTCCCGAACCTCTTCCCCGCCGGATGAGGCGGCTACGTGTTCTATCTACGGCTCCGGCGCTGGTACAATTCGTCTACGTAGCTTAAAGCCTTGAGCTTTGAAAGGGGGAAGCAGGTGGCGGGCTTAATCTTTTTCGCGCTGGTGTTGCTGGGAATCAGCATTTACTCATGGTACATGGTCTTTAATGAAGAGGCTCGCCGCAAGGATGATAGAAGCCATTGGTACTACCGCTTCATGAAGGAAGACGAGAAGGCCATGTCCGAGGGCGGGTCGCTGGCGACGCTGGTGTTGATGGGAACCGTATCCACCGTCTTTCTGCTTTTCTTAATATTCCTAGGCATCGCTCGGCTATTCGGGCTGGCCTGAATTTTCGCGCCGCGGCGTTTCCAACTTTCCTCTCGCAAATGGCGCGCGTTAATGATAAAAATAGAGGCTCAACAGCACTCTTGATCTTCTGCTCCTGAACCCGTGCGAGCTCGAAACACCTATGTCTGCTGTGCGCCGTTCCCGTTTAAGAAAACCCGTAGCTTACCTAATGGTGATGCTGCTCGCCGTGCTGGCGCTCTATCTGATTTACAACATAGACCTCGGCCTGGTCTTAAGCGACTATCTGATACTGCCGCAGAACGCGCAGCCGCCTCAGGATCACGTCCTCAGCATCACGAAGCTTGTGCTCTGGATGCTGCTGGCGATTGTCGTCGTGCGTGCGATGGGCGAGCTTATCTTCGGCCTGGGTTTTAAGGCGCGCAGGGGCTACGAAGCGCCCAGCCTGGTGCGCAACATCTTCTCCATCATCGCCTATATCATAGTCTTCGTAGTCATCTTCAAGTGGTTCTACCCTGCCGTTGATATAGGGGCGCTCTTTACCACCTCTGCCATCTTCGGCGTCATCATAGGTCTCGCGCTACAGGAAACCCTAGGCAATCTCTTCGCGGGCGTCTCGCTGCAGGCTGACAAGCCTTTCCAGGTGGGCGACGTTATCACCGTGGGTCAATGGACGGGCGTGGTCGAAGAGATTACCTGGCGCGGCATCAAGCTCAGAACCTTTCAGAACAAGATAGTTCTTATCAGCAATTCGAACGCCGCCAAGGAGGCCATAGAAGTTGCGCCGCGCGATAATCTTAATGCGCGGCTGGTCTTCTTCGGCACGCTCTATTCCGATTCTCCGGCCAAGACCATACACGTCGTGCGCGAGGCCGTGCGCGAGGCGGATAACGTCTCGCAGCGCATGACGCCGATCGTACGCATCAGGAACTTCGGTGACAGCAGCGTCGATTACGAGGTCAAATACTGGCTGGAAGACTATGCGAAGTTCAACGACACGGACGCGCTCGTGCGCCAGCGCATCTGGTACGCATTCCGCCGCGCCGGGTTGAGCTTCGCCTTCCCCACTCGCACGCACTATTTTGAAAGCGCTGAGCCGGATGAAGGAGTCCACGCGGACGGTCAGGGCCTGATAGAGCGCCTTGCAGCCGTAGACATCTTTGCGCCCCTGACCGAAGACGAGATAAAGCAGCTTGCGCACGCCTCCATGCGCCACATCTTCGCGCCCGGCGAAAGCGTCATACGCGCGGGCGACGAAGGCTCAAGCATGTTCGTAGTCCACAAGGGCAGCGTGAGCGTGCAGATTTCCGACAACGGAAGAGCGCGCACCGTGGCCGTGCTGAAGAACGGCGACTTCTTCGGCGAGATGGCGCTCTTCACGGGCGAGCCGCGAGCCGCGAGCGTCGTGGCCGTCGAGGAAACGGAGGTGCTTGAAATCGGTCACGAGGCCATGAAGCATCTCTTCGACACCAACCCGGATTTGGTGGAAGCCTTGAGCCACATCATAGCCGAGCGGCGCATAGGCTTGACCGCGCAGAAGGAAGACGCCAACCGCCACGCGGAAGAGTCCGCGGGCCTCATCAACTCCATCAAGCGCTTTTTCGGCATGAGCTAGGATTCCCCGTACCAGTCTTAAGAAGAGTTTTTTTGAAAGAGGGGTTAGCAAATCATGAGCACAACTCTACCCGAATTCAATCGCGGCGTGGTCAGGCCCATGGAATGCCTTCGAGGCGGCTGGGATTTGATAAAGGGGCAGTACTGGCTCTTTCTAGGGATAGCTATTGTGGCCCTTTTCATAGGCTCCGCCGTGCCTATGGGAATACTGATGGGGCCCATGATGTGCGGCCTTTACCTGGCGCTCTTCCGCCGCCAGCGCGGCGAGCCGGTCACGTTCGACCTGCTCTTCAAAGGCTTCGATTACTTCAAAGAGAGTGTCATAGCCACGCTGATACAGGTCGTGCCTATGCTGCTGATTCTGCTTCCGACCTACGTCATCTCGTTCGCCGTCTTCCTCACCGCATTCAAACCCGGTCGTCGCGGGCAGCCGCCGGACATGTTCCCCATATTCGCCTTTATGACGATCATCTTCCTGGTCGTGATGGTTCTCAGCATAGCCATAGGCGTTCTCTTCGCCTTCACGTTCCCGCTCATAGTCGACCGTGGGCTTTCGGGAGTGGACGCCGTAAAGACGAGCATCAAAGCGGCGACGGGGAATCTGGGCGGCGTGCTCGGGCTGATGCTCATGATGATGCTGCTCAGCTTTGTAGGCGTGCTGCTCTGTTACGTTGGCGCGCTCCTTATGTTGCCTATACATTTCGCCGCGTGGTCGGTCGCATACCGCCAGGTCTTCTCCTACAGGAACGAGACGCCGCCCGCGCCGCCCGGCTTCTGAATCATTCAGGACTTAAGCAAAAGCGTAGGGCCGGATCACTCAATGCTCTGGCGGGGTAAGATTGAAGGAGAAAAGTTGAATGAGAACTAAAGCGATCCTTTTATTAACGATGCTCGTAGCCGTCTCTGTTTTGGTGGGTGCGGCCCAGCGTGGATGGCTCACCTACAAGGGAGCTTACTTCGACATCAAGTACCCGTCGGGTTTTCGCGTGCGCCCGTCGCAACGCACAGACGGAGAGCGCTACGACAGCGTCTTCTTTACCGCGCCGGACGCGAGCGTTGAGTTCTACGTCTTCTCTCCCATCTGGAACGGCGACCCGCAGGACATAGAGATTAACGAAGCAACGGAAGATTACGTCTCGCAGAATACGCAGACGAACAGAGGCATCAAAATCCGCCGCGTGACGATTCGCGCCAAAGACGGCAGCTACCTGCGCTCGTTCGAAGATACGGAGAACACCAACACCAACAACCGCACGGTCTTCGGCATCAAGTACAGGAACCAATCCGCCTACGACAAGCACAGGCAGACATATCTCACCTTCAAGAAATCGATCCGGCAGTTCGCGGATTAGAGCCATTCTCAAAGACATTTAACCGCTAAAACACACGAAGCGACACGAAAAAAGCTTGCCCTATTTCGTGTCGCATCGTGTGTTTTAGCGATTAAATCAACTCTTTGTAGTCTTACTTAACGTTACCGCTCTCAGGCGGCGCGCAGAACTTTTCTCTCTTCTTTAGCTTGAGAGCTTTTCTGAGCGTCGCTCTTCGTATCGGGTTTTCCGCGTCCGGTCTTCACCATCATAACTCCTGCCAGAATCACCAGCGTCGCCGTCAACACGCGCCACCCGAGCGGCTCGCTCAACACCAGCCAGCCCAGCAAGACTGCTATGACAGGATTGATGTACGAATAGGTAGAGACGAGCGAGAGCGGCAGCTTCTGCACCGCGTACGTGTACGAGCCATAGGCTATGATAGAGCCGAACACTATCAGGTAGGCGAACGCGCCTAACGAGCGCGGGCTGAAATGCAACGCGTTCCATTCGCCCAGAACGCTGCCTAAAAGAGTCATCACCGCGCCCGCCACGAGCATCTGAATCGCCGCGCCCATCAATGGCTGAACGCCCGTCGGGTGATGCTTGGAATAAACGGAGCCTATAGACCACGAAGCACACGCCGCCTGAAGCGCAAGCATTCCCCACAGGTAGCTTGCTCCAAGCGCCGTCGCCCCGTACAGGTTCGGGGCAACGAGCAGGGCCAGGCCGCCAAAGCCTATCAACAATCCCACTATCGCACGTCCCTGTAGGCGCTCGCCTTCGCGAAAGAATCTCTCAACGCCCATTACCCAGAAAGGGCTGGTCGCCACAAGCAACGCCGCAGGGCCGCTCGGAACCCACTGCTCCGCCCACACTACCAGGCCGTTGCCCACGCCCAAAAGCGCAAGCCCCACCACTGTTTGGTCGAACCACTCCCTGCCTTTCGGCAGCCGCGCTCCCGTCCACGCACGCACGATCACAAAGAGCAGAGCGCCCGCCGTCAGAAATCGCAATCCGGCGAAGAGCACAGGCGGCAGAGTCTCAAGCCCGACTCGTATCGCCAGGTAAGTTGTGCCCCAAAAGAAGCAGACCGCGGCCCACGCCGTAAGCGGCCCGAATTTTTCCCCACGCGAACTCATTCCGCACCCCCTTTTCCGCCAACCGGCAAATGCTGTGTCTCCTTGACGGTCTTCAGCACGATCGTTGTTCTGGTCGAGCGAATCGCCTTGAACGGGCCGAACTCCTCTTTCAGGATTCTATAAAGATCGTCCGTGTCGCGCGCCCGTACCTTGACCAGAAAGCAGTCCTCGCCCGCCAGGTGATGAAGCTCCTGAACCGAAGGCAGTTCGGACAGCTCTTGCGCAGTCTTTTCGGCGCACCCGAGCGTGTCATTGATTTCATCCACCCGCACGAAGATAAAAGCCACCAACCCGAGCCCCAGCGCGTGCGGGTCCAAGGTCGCCGCGTAGCCCTTTATAAAGCCTCGATCCTCCAGCTTCCTGACGCGCTCAAGCGTGGCTGAAGGCGTCAACTCCACGGCCCGCGCTATGTCTACGTTGGTCATGCGCCCATCCCTCTGCAGCAGCTCCAGAATGCGCGCGTCCTTCTCATCAATCATTTTCTCATTACTCCGTAACCGCCTGTCTCAGCCGGCTTAGCCTGCCCTGCTCCGTTTTCCGCCCCCTTTGGCCTGGGGCGGCGTACCAGCTCGCCCCCGCAGTTCGTACAGACGAAGCCCAGCCACAGGGTGCAGGCATGACAGAAAGTGCATTCGTAAACACAGATGTAGGCTTTGTCACAGGGCTCAATTCCCTGTCCACATCTTTCGCAGTGACTCTTAAGTTGCAGGGCCATAAACCTGTTACGCTCCTGTCAAAAAGTGAAGGCTGCGAACCCGACCAGCCGTAGCCGTTTGAGCCTAAGCCATAAGGCCGAAAGCTTGTCATCCCGTCTGAAATAACGGTATTTCTGACCTTATACGAACTATAGGGGGCGAAGTTCCCATTTTATCTAAGAATGTACGCCTACTGCTACAATATACCAAATTATATTGTACAGTATGGATTATATTTTGAATCTTTTTCGTAATCCAGGGTGATAGGGAGAGGCAATTTAGGACTTGACAAAGAGGGACTCAACCTTTATTATTGCTTCACGCTCAGCAGCCAAACATTCTCTTAATCCTTAAACTTTTAAACGCTGCCTGGGCGATAGTTTTAAGGAGGAATTTGAGATTATGAGCATCGTACGTTACGACCCGTTCCGTGATTTACGCACCCTGCAGGATGAGGTTAACCGCCTCTTTTCGACCAATTTGTCGCGCGCCTTCGGCGATGAGGGGATTGCGCGCGGGGCATGGATGCCGCACGTCGACATCTACGAGAACAAGGATCATATAGTGCTGGAGGCCGAGCTGCCGGGGATGAATCGTGAGGATTTCGACCTTTCGATTGAAAATAACATCATCACCCTGCGCGGCGAGCGCCGCTTCGAGAAGAAGGATGAGGGCGACAACTATCACAGAGTAGAACGCGCTTACGGCACCTTCACGCGCTCCTTCACGCTGCCTCAGACGGTTTCGGCCGAGGGCGCAGCCGCCGACTACAAGAACGGCGTTCTGCGCGTCACGCTCCCGAAGCGCGAAGAGGTCAAGGCGCGCCGGATAGAGATTAAGGGCGAGGGAGAGGCTACACAGCCGCGGACCATAGAGGCTAAGCCCGAATCGGGCGCGACCCCGAATAAAAACAGCAAGGCGACGACGGCTACTGCCCGTTAACTTCCGGGGTGAAGGCCAGTCTGAGGGGCGGAGCAGGCTCTACGGGAATGCTTGTGAGCCGCTCCGCTCTCTACTCTTGTAACGGATTATGGGCTTTAAGTTCTTCTTTATGAGCTAGAACCCAAAGCAGTCGGGTTCGTCAGAGATTCTTTAAATCAGGGAGATAATCTCCAGTTTACAGGGCATAAAGCAATGCGTTTAGATCGTTTTACACTGCGCGGCCAGGAGGCCATCCAATCGGCCATAGAATCGGCGGAGCGCAATCAGAATCAGCAGGTAGAGCCTGAGCACCTGCTCCTGGCCATGTTGGAGCAGCAGGAAGGGACTGTGCGTCCCCTGCTCGGCAAGCTGGGGGCCAACGTGCCTGTCGTCTTAAACGACGTGCAGGCGGTTGTAGCGAGGTTTCCTAAGGTTCAGGGCGCGCCGCAGCAATACTTCAGCTCGCGCCTGAGCCAGGTGTTCGCCGCTTCTCAGAAGCAGGCCGAATCCATGCAGGACGAATATGTCTCAACCGAGCACCTGCTGCTGGCGATAGCGGACGAGAAGGACGGGCAGGCAGGAAAAATCTTGCGCCAGCACGGCGTCACCCGCGACGACCTGCTAAAGGTTATAGAGCAGAATCGCGGCGGCACGCGCATCACGGATCAGAACGCTGAGGAGAACTATCAGGCCCTTTCCAAGTACGCCAAAGACCTGACGGAACTGGCGCGTCGAGGGAAGCTTGACCCTGTGATTGGCCGCGATGACGAGATACGCCGCACGATTCAGGTTCTCTCGCGCCGCACCAAGAACAACCCCGTCCTGATTGGCGAGCCAGGCGTCGGAAAGACTGCCATCGTGGAGGGCCTGGCTCAGCGAATAGTGTCGGGCGACGTGCCCGAAACGCTTCGCAACAAGCGGCTGGTCGGTTTGGATTTGGGCTCCATGCTGGCCGGCGCGAAATACAGGGGCGAATTCGAAGACCGTCTGAAGGCCGTACTCAAAGAGATCGAGAACGCGCAGGGTCAGATTGTGCTCTTCATAGACGAGCTGCACACGCTCGTGGGCGCTGGCGCAGCCGAGGGCGCTATTGACGCCTCCAACATGCTGAAGCCGGCGCTGGCTCGCGGTGAGCTGCGCTGCGTCGGCGCTACCACTCTGAACGAATACAAGAAGCATATAGAGAAGGATGCGGCTCTTGAGCGTCGCTTCCAGCAGGTTTATGTGGGAGAGCCTTCGGTCGAGGATACGATTGCCATCCTGCGCGGGCTTAAGGAGCGCTACGAGGTGCATCACGGCGTGCGCATCAAGGACTCTGCGATTGTCGCGGCCTCTACGCTCTCGAATCGCTACATCACAGACCGGTTTCTGCCTGACAAGGCCATAGACTTAATCGACGAGGCCGCCTCTCGCCTGCGCATAGAGATTGACTCGCTGCCTCAGGAGATAGACCAGCTTGAGCGAGAGATCCTTCAACTTGAGATAGAGCGGCAGGCCTTGCAACGCGAAGAGGACGAGCGCGCACGCAGCCGTCTGAAGGACATAGAGCAGCGCATAGCCGACCTCAAAGAGAGGTCTTCGGCCATGAAGTCCAAGTGGCAGTCCGAAAAGGAAGAGATAGAAAAGATGCGCTCGGCCAAGAACGAGCTTGAGCAGTTGAAGCTCCAGCTTGACCAGGCGCGCAACGCCGGCGACCTTGCGCGAGCGGCCGAGCTTCAGTACGGCAAGATTCCTGAGCTTGAGCGAACGCTCGCGGCGGAGCAGACGCGCCTGGCGGAATTGCAGCGCGACGGCGTGATGCTCAAGGAAGAGGTCGACGAAGAGGACGTTGCCGATGTCGTGGCTAGGTGGACCGGCATCCCCGTCTCGAAGATGCTCGAAGGCGAGATGCAGAAGCTTGTCTCCATGGAAGAGCGGCTGCGCAATCGCGTCATAGGTCAGGACGAAGCGCTGACGGCTGTCTCGAACGCGGTGCGTCGCGCACGCGCCGGGTTGCAAGACCCGAATCGCCCCGTCGGCTCCTTTATCTTCCTCGGGCCGACCGGCGTCGGCAAGACCGAGACGGCTCGTGCGCTCGCGGAATTTCTCTTCGATGACGAGCGCGCGATGATTCGACTGGACATGTCCGAGTACATGGAGAAGCACGCGGTCGCTCGCATGATCGGCGCGCCTCCGGGCTACGTCGGCTACGAGGAGGGCGGGCAGTTGACGGAGGCCGTTCGTCGTCGTCCTTACTCCGTGGTTCTCTTTGACGAGATAGAGAAGGCGCACCCTGATGTCTTCAACGTGCTGTTGCAGATTCTGGACGACGGACGCCTGACGGATTCCAAGGGGCGCACGGTGGATTTCAAGAACACCGTGCTGATTATGACTTCCAACCTCGGCTCAAGAGAGATTCAGGCGGCCGAGAATGATGAGAAGCAGATACGTGCGGCTGTGGCGGAGGTGCTTCGTTCGCAGTTCAAGCCGGAGTTCCTGAATCGCATAGACGACATAGTGATTTTCCATCAACTGTCGCGCGAGCAGATTTCCGAGATTATAGACGTGCAGCTTGAGCGCTTGCGTCACATGCTCGAAGAGCGCAACATCACGCTTGAGCTTGATGCTTCGGCGAAAGAGCTTCTGGCGAGAGAAGGCTACGACCCGGCTTACGGCGCGAGGCCACTGAAGCGAGCCATACAGACGCTCATTCAAAATCCGCTCGCCGTACGGCTGCTCAGAGGCGATGTCGCGCCCGGACAGACCATACACGTCTCAGCCGACGGCGACCAGATGAAGTTTTCCACGGAGACTGCTGCCGCGGCAGCATAATTAAAGTACTGAGTGATGAGCACTGAGTAAAAGGCCTGGAAGTTCTTAACTCGGTGCTCATCACTCATCACTCAATACTAATCACCTGGAGTTGATTATGGCTCAGTACTGGGATCCCTTGCGGGATTTGGTGGCTTTGCAGGATAGGATGAACCGCCTGTTTGACGAGGCGGCGCACCGGCGGGCTCGCGAAGAGGACGAGGAAGGCGCAGAGATAGAGCGTGCCGACTGGACGCCTGCTGCTGATGTTTACAATCTGGAAGACCAGTATCTGATTGTGGTTGACCTGCCGGGCGTGACCCGCGAGGCGCTGGACATCAGCCTGAATAATGATAGGCTCTTTATTCGCGGCGAGCGCTTGCCCGACGTGGAACAGCAGGCCCGCGCTGAGCGGCCATTCGGCATGTTCCTGCGTAAGTTTGGGCTGCCTCCGACCGTTGACCAG
>DASVVZ010000174.1:0-1916 GCA_036389875.1 Pyrinomonadaceae bacterium | reverse complement strand
AGGCTGCCTGGACACGCCCACCTCGGGCGAGTACTGGATTAACAGCAAGAACGTGTCAGAGATGGACGACGACGAATTGGCGCGCATACGCAACAAAGAGGTGGGCTTCGTCTTCCAGACCTTCAACCTGCTGGCCCGCGCAACCGCACTGCATAACGTAGAGCTTCCCTTGATCTACGCGGGCATGGGCGCAGGCGAGCGCCACGACAGGGCCAAGGGGTCGCTCGCCGCGGTCGAGCTCGCGGATCGTATGATGCACCGCCCGAACGAGCTTTCAGGCGGACAGCGCCAGCGCGTAGCCATCGCGCGCGCCCTCGTCAACAACCCTTCCATCCTCCTCGCGGACGAGCCCACGGGCGCGCTCGACACACACACGTCTTACGAAATCATGAACCTCTTCGAGAAGCTGCACTCCGAAGGCAACACCATCATCCTGGTCACGCACGAGCAGGACATAGCCGCCCGCGCCCACCGCGTCATCTCCATACGCGACGGCCAGATTGAGAAGGACGAACGCATCAGATAAAGAAGCTAAGAGCTTAAACAACAGTATGCCCGCAAAGCTGCCGAAAGCCTTGCGGGTATCTTTTTTGTATGAGCTGTGTGGGCAGCCGTTTCCATAGTAGGCGAGCTGGCTGGCACAAAAGCGGGAGCCGGATTGCGAAAACTCCCGAATCGGCCAATAAATCCTCGTTTTGGCCAATAATTTGTTATTGACGGCGCTCAGATGGCGGCGTACCCTAGCTACTCGTTGACAGCTATTTTCAAACTCTGCGCCTTCACTCTTACCTCATACAGTAGGCTTCCTTTTCTTACCGGTTCGGCGGCTAAGACTGCCCGTCTAACCAGAAAGGAATAAAATCGTGCATCACCTCAACAAGAAATCTTATGCGTTACTTTTGGCGCTGGCAGTTGTAGTGATAACAGTCCCGCCGACAACTCTACATAGTCAAAACCAGTACAAGCCGGGGAGGATGAAGAGAGCAGCCGCGTTGCGGCGAGAAGGCCAGCCGGCAACTCCGCCGACGGCTCAAGAAGCCACTGGCCTACCAGTCGGGGCGGTGATAACAAGAGCCTTCAGGTCTGCGCGCAGTCTGTTGTTGAAGAAAGGCGTGCCTTTCGAGCCTAACCTTCTGCTGGAAAGAAACTGGCATGCAAGGCTAAGAGACGCCCTGGCTGAAGTGCCTGAGTTTCATGAAATAAGGCGCGGAGGCCGCAAGCTCAAGGGGGCGCAGATTGCCGACACGCTTTTTCTGCCTGAAAGGATAGAGCTTGACGGCGATACCGTGATTGTAGCGAAACGACTAATCTTCGAAGGCCGTAACGTGGTCATCAAAGGCAATCACGACATACACATCTTCACAGTGGAGCCCGCGACTTTAACGGAGCAGGCGACAGAGGGTAATCAGGTACAGATTCTCAACGCTGGCTTTAATGATCCCTCCTGGCTTAGATCGCTAGCCTCAACTCTGCGGCCCGTTCAGAGCGGCAACATAACAATAGACACAAGTGGCTCAGGGAGAAGAGAGTGGCTGGAAAGCCAGCGCAGGAATAGGCCGGGGGCCGCGGCCCGATCAGCCGTGAGAATGGTTAAAGCGGGCTTTGAGCGCGGCGCTCGCTCTGCCCTGTCCCAAGAATCTGAGGACGCTAGCGGACAGCGTGGAGTCGATGGAGTTAATGGTGAGGGTGGCCTGCCCGGCGACAACGGACGCGATGGGGCCAACGGTTTGAACGGAATCTGTGGTGGTAATGTTAATGGGGGCCAAGGTGAGGAAGGCGGTTACGGCATCCGTGGTAATGATGGGGAAGATGGCAGGGACGGAGAAGACGGCGGTGATGCAAGAAACATCACCATCAATGTCAGGACGGGATACACCTATATGCTCATCGCCAACGGAGGCGATGGCGGCAATGGG
>DASVVZ010000173.1:0-2358 GCA_036389875.1 Pyrinomonadaceae bacterium | reverse complement strand
CCCGCTTCTGCTTTAATCCCGCCTTCTTCCGGCTTTATCCTCTGCCGCGCATGCGGTTGATTTCGTAGCGGGTGTTTTCTATGCGCTCCTGCACGTCCGGGTGGTCTGAGAAGAGCGAGCCCATCAGGCTGGGATTCGTGCGGCTCATGCGTTGCAGCTTCTGGAACATGGTTATCATGCCCTGCGGGTCGAAGCCCGCTTTAGCCATCGCGTTGACGCCCAGGTAATCTGCCTCGCGCTCTTCCTCTCGGTTGTGAGAGGCCAGCAGGCCGCTCGCGACGATAGTGGCTGCGGCTTTGCCGAGCTGCCCCGCGGCGTCGCCCGCTACGCCCGTCACAGAGCCTATCAAATCGGCTATGCCGCCCAAAAACTGCGATTGCTGAATCGTCTTCAGGCTGTGGCGTGCCACCACGTGGCCCACCTCGTGCGAGAGCACCGAAGCAAGCTCGTCATCGTTGGCCAGCGCCAGCAGCGCCGTAGTGATGTATATGTGGCCGCCCGGCGCGGAATAGGCGTTAATCTCCTTGTCGCGGATAATGTGAAAACGGTAGACGAGATTGGGCCGCTGGCTCGCGCGCGCCACTCGGCTGCCTACGCGGTTGACGCGCTCCTGCCCCTCGGTAACTATCTGAGCTTTCTTGCGTATTTCGATGTCCAGTTGATTGCCGAGCTGTATCTCGTCGCGCTCGCTCAGGAGCCCCGCGTTGGTATGGCTCTCGCCCCTGAACTGCGAGTACGGGTCGCTTTGAACCAAGCCCGCGGCCGAATTGATGATGCTGGAGCCGAGGCTGAGCGCTGCCGAGATGGGGTCGCCCACGGTCGGGACTTCAGTCCTCTCGGGTTGCTGCCGCTTCTGCGCGCTGGCTCCTGTCACAGGAGTCAGAAGAAGTGTGAGCACGAAGGCTATTGAAAGTAGTGTGCGATGATTGCGAAGAAGGGGGAACATTTACTGTCTCCTCTTGATTGAAAAATTCCTAGTACGCCGGGCAGGCAGAGGGGAAGGCTTATTCTTCCCCTCGCCGCTTGCGCCACATGATAAAGCATGATGCGCCCTTTTAGCATCCTTCATGTACGGCGCGCCGCGAGATAGTGACGGCAGCGCCAAACCCTTTTGCACGTCGGATGATGAAGAGGTGCCATGAGGATGCCGCTAGGAAGATGGCAGCCCAATCTTTTTTGCCGCGTCTCGTTAATTCTCTGTGCGGCGTGTAGAATCATGAGGCTCTTCATTCCAGTTAAAAATCTCGGAGGAACATGATGGCGACCATCTCTTTCTGGGGCGGCGTGGGCAGTGTGACCGGCTCGAAATATCTGGTTGAGTCGAATGGCTCTCGCGTGCTGGTTGACTGCGGGCTGTTTCAGGGCTTTAAGGAGCTTCGCGAGCGTAACTGGCAGCCGCCGCCTTTCGACCCTGCCGCGCTGGACGCAGTCCTCATAACGCACGCTCACATAGACCACACTGGCTACCTTCCGCGCCTTGTGGCCGGAGGGTTTCGCGGGCCCGTCTACTGCTCGCGCGGCACGGCCGACCTGGTGAGAATTCTTCTGCCCGACTCTGCGCGCCTTCAGGAAGAGGATGCCGCCTATCGCAATCGCCACAACCTGAGCAAGCACAAGCCCGCGCTGCCGCTCTACACAGAGGAGGACGTGCGCGAAGCCCTCAAGCTGATTGAGCGAGTCGATAACACAGGCGTTCCCGTAAAGGTGGCGCGGGGCATAGACGCTAGCTTCAGCATAGCTGGCCACATACTGGGCTCAAGCCTGGTGCTGCTGGATTTAGATGGAGCGGGTGACGATAAGAAGGGGCGGCGCGTCCTCTTCTCAGGCGACCTGGGCCATTACGACCAGCCGATTATCCCTGACCCCGTAGCGCCACCCGTATGCGATTATCTTCTGGTGGAGTCCACCTACGGCGACCGGCTGCACGACCCTGAGCTGCCCGAAGACGCGCTTGAGCGAATCATAAAGGAGACGGTTGGGCGCGGAGGGCCGCTACTGGTTCCGGCCTTCGCCATTGGCCGCACGCAGGAGATTATCTATCTGATACGCGAATTAGAGGACGCGAATCGCATACCGGTTCTGCCGGTGCGCGTGGATTCGCCGATGGCAGCCGCGGCAACACAGGTCTACATCAACCGCAAAGAGGAGCATGACGAAGAGTACGTGAGCGTCCTGAAAGACCGTCGCCAGCCGCTGAAAACGCGCTCTATGCTGATAGCCTCTTCGCGGCAGGAGTCAAAGCAGCTAAATGAAGAGAGAGGCCCGCGTATAATCGTCTCGGCTTCCGGCATGATGACGGGCGGGCGCGTGCTGCATCACGCTCTCAGAATCCTGCCCGACGAGCGCGCGACGATCCTC
>DASVVZ010000172.1:0-11923 GCA_036389875.1 Pyrinomonadaceae bacterium | reverse complement strand
ACGCTGCGCTACCGCTTCGTGCATGTGCTCTATCAGAACGCGCTTTACGGGACGCTGATGCCGACGCGCCGCGCTTCCTTGAGCGCAAGTATAGCCGAAGCCCTTCGCGCCCATTACCGCGAGCAGGAGTCCGCAATCGCTGCGCGGCTGGCGGTGCTTTACGAGGCGGGCCGTAATTTCGAGCGGGCGGCCCAATACTTTCTTGTGGCGGCCCAGCACGCCGCGAACGTCTTCGCCAATCACGAAGTCGTACAGCTTTCTCGTCGGGGCCTGGACCTGATAAAGCTTCTGCCGGACACGACCGAGCGTGCGCGTCAGGAGCTTCTCTTTCATGTGACTTTGGGCGTGCCCCTGATGGCCACGCGCGGCTACGCCATGGCGGAGGTCGAGGAGACCTACACGCGCGCCCACGACCTGTGCAAGCAGTTGAAGGTTAGCTCGGAGCTTCTTCCTGTGCTGTCGGGCCTGTGGCTCTTCTACATGGTGCGCGAAGAGATAGCGAAGGCGCGCGAGTTTGCGGAACAGGTGGTGGAGCTAGCCTATTCGTGCGAAGACCCAGCGCTCAAGGTCGAAGCCCACGCCATGCTCGGCGCGTCCCTTACTCACATGGGGCAATTTGAAGAGGCGCTCGAGCATCTGGAGAAGGGAACGGCGCTCTACCAGGAGCAGGAGCAGCCGCGCCTTGCTTTCACGGGCCACGACCCCGCCATGACCTGCATGAGCTTCGCGGGCTGGGTCCTGTGGAGCCTGGGTTATCCGGACCGAGCGCTTCAGAAGGCGGAAGAGTCGCTGGCCCTGGCCCGCCGTCTTAATCACCCGCAGACGCTGGCGCTGGCCCTCTTCATGTCCTCCTTCGTTCATTACATGCGGCGCGAGTTCGAAGCGAGCCGCACTCAGTCCGAAGGCTCCATGGCAGTCTCCCTGGAGCACGACCTGCCGCAGACGCTCGCCTGGAGCAGCGCGCATCACGGGCTCTCGCTGGCCTACCTGAACCATGGCGAGACAGGGATACGGCAGGCTCGCGAGAGCATAGACCGCCAGCGAGCTATGGGGGCCGAGCTTGCCCGCCCGAACTTCCTCTCCATGCTGGCCGAAGTCCTTGGGCTTTATGGCCGCGTGGACGAAGCGCGGGCGACTATAAAGGAAGCGCTTGAGGTGGTGGAAAAGAGCGGCGAGCGAGCCAAGGAAGCCATGATACATCTGGTCAAGGGCCAGTTGCTCTTGAAGAAAGCAGGGCTCTTTAACGAATCGGCGCGGGTAAAAGTGACTGCGGATTTGACCAACAAGGAGCTGCTCATCAGAGAGGCCGAAGAGAGTTTTCTGGAAGCCATACGCGTCGCGCGGGAGCAAAAGGCGAAGGGCTGGGAGCTTAGAGCCTCCACGAACCTCTGCCGGTTGTGGCAGCAGAGAGGCAGGCGCGAAGAGGCGCGCGAGATGCTCTCACAAATCTACAACTGGTTCACCGAAGGCTTCGACACGGCGGATTTGCAGGAAGCCGCCGCCCTGCTGGAAGAGCTCTCTTAAAGCCTTTTTAGTCGCGGCGCGCGAGGAAGAATTTTCTTCCGGTGTTGTCTACGAGTCCCATGTCGCGCTCGGCGTCGAAGATCGACAGTTCCGCAAAGCCCGATTGTCTGAGCGCTCCCTTAATCTCTTTCATCGAATAACATCTCTCGGTAATCACAGCGTCCGAGCGCTCCCATCTTTCGCCGCGGCGGCGAAACATGGTTATGTCGTAGCGGCCAACCCTTTCCTCCCTGTCGTAACGGCCGCGCAGTATGCACGCCCCGTCCTTCTCTACAATGGAGAAATAGTCCGCCCAGTGATTGATAAACCCGCTCTCCATATTCATATCGAAGAGAAAGAGGCCGCCGCGCACGAGCGAGCGATGCACGCATGCCATAGCCGCTTCTAGTTCTTCCAGCGTCATCAGGTGATTGAGGCTGTCGAAGGTGGAGACGGCCGCGTCGAATGATTGCGGCAGGTCGAAAGAGCGCGCATCTGCAAGCACGAAGCGCGAGCGCGGCGCGTGTCGCTTTGCGAAACGGAGCATCTTCGCGGACGCGTCCAGCCCGGTGACGCTGTAACCTATACGCTCAAGCCGCGCAGCCGTGTAGCCCGTCCCGCAGCAGAGGTCCAGGATGCGGCTCTTAATGGGAAGCGAGGGCAACAGCAGCCGCTCTATCACGGTGAAAATCGCGGGCGGAACCTCCTCGCACCAGTAGCGCTCATAGAACCACGAGAAGGCGTCGTATGATGTGCCGGAAGAGGCTCTTATCCTGTCAGCTGTCACTTGTCGCCGCTCTTCTGGGTATGTCGTAGGTGAAAAAGTCGCGGGCCATGAGCGTGTTCGGGAACGTCTCGCGCGCCTCTCTTAAAAGCTCTTCCGGCTCAACCGCGCCGCCCGGAGCGTAGCGCGGGCTGAAGTGCGTAATCAGCAGTTGACCGACCCCCGCTTCCAGCGCCACGCGCGCGGCCATCTCGGTCGTGGAATGAAGGCTGCGCCGCGCGAGGTCTTCGTCGCGGATGGCGTAGGTCGCTTCGTGAACGAGCACGTCCGCGCCGCGCGCCAGCTCCACGGCGCTCCTGCAGTAGATGGTGTCGGTGCAATAGACGAAGGAGCGCCCCGGCTTGAGCGGCCCCGAGAAGTCCCGCCCGTCGAACGAGCGCCCGTCCGCCAGTGTGACCGTCTCCCCGTTCTTCAGACTGCCGTAAAGCGGGCCCGAGGGAATGCCAAGGGCGCGTGCCTTCTCCACGTCGAAAGCGCCGGGGCGGTCGCGCTCGGTGACTCTGTAGCCGAAGGCTGGAATGCGATGCTTGAGCTGTTTACAGGTGACTGTGAAATCCTTGTCCTCGTAGACCAGCCCTTCTTTGACGGCGTGAATGCTCAGGGCGTAACCGAAGCGGCCTTCTGAAAGACGAAAGCTCTCGCGCACGAAGGTCTCCACCTCCGGCGGGCCGTAAATCTCCATGCGCTCCACGTGCCCGGCCATGCCGCCCGTGGCGAGCAGCCCGGGCAGGCCGAAGAAATGGTCTCCGTGCATGTGCGTGATGAAGATGCGCGCCAGCTGGCTGAACTTCAAATCGCTGCGAAGAATCTGCTGCTGAGTACCCTCGCCGCAGTCGAAGAGCCACGCCTCGCCGCGCTCCGGCAGCCTCAGTGCGACCGCCGACACATTGCGTTGCCTCGTTGGTACGCCCGCGCTTGTCCCTAGAAAAGTGACCTCCATATTCGACAACAAACTTACTTGAAGAGGGGGCAAAGCGCAAAGAAGGCAAAACGGTTGACGCTTGTCACTGGCAGGATTTCGGGAGGAAAGAGAACTCGCTTTTCTTTTCCCCGAAGCCCGTCACACGCTTTTCCATTTTTCCTTTATCCCTGCTTGTGGTACGATGTTTCACGCTTGCAACAAAAGCGTGCTTGTGTGCGCCGGAAGAAAAACTGAAGCGAGGAAAAAGAAGATGTCATTTAACAAAATTACTATCGTGGGCAATCTGGGCAAAGACCCGGAGCTGCGTTATACGCCGCAGGGCACAGCCGTCTGCTCCTTCACGATGGCTTCGAATGAGAAGCGCAAGGACAAGAACGGGATGCAGCAGGACTTTACCACCTGGTTCCGCGTTACCGTCTGGGGCAAGCAGGCCGAAACCGTCTCGAAGTATCTCTCCAAAGGGCGCAGCGTGTACGTAGAGGGACGCCTGCACATAGAAGAGTGGCAGGACCGTGACGGCAAACAGCGCTACACATTGGAAGTCAACGCGACGGATGTTCACTTCATAGACTCCGCTAGCGGCGCTGGCAGCGAAGGCATTCCCGTGCGCGCGGCCGCAGCCGTAGGAGACGGCCCGGTAGGCGGCGGACGCATCACCGCGGGCAATCGTGCTCCGCAGGGCGCGGCTGAGATAGACGAGGACGAGATCCCCTTTTAACAGTCTCCGCGATGGAAGGCCGGAGCGCCTCGGCCTTCGTGCGAAAATCTGAAATCTGCCCGAAGAGAGAATGGTTATGACCGATAAAGCTTCAGAGATGCCGGACGTGGCGGGCGCGCTTGCGACGCTGGATCAATCGCAGTTCATGCCGGCCATGTCGATAGAACTGGCCGTCGAGCGCTACAACACCATCACGGAGTTCGTCAGCCGCGTGCTCAGGCGCGACATTGACTACGGGACGATTCCGGGCACGGAGAAGCTGACGCTTCTCAAGCCGGGAGCCGAAAAGCTGACGACCTTCTTCGGCCTCTCCACGCGCTTTCAGGTCATAGAGCGCATAGAAGACTGGACGGGAGCGCTGCACGACGGCGAGCCTTTCTTCTACTATCTATATCGCTGCCAGCTTTATCGCGGCGACCTGCTGGTGGCGGAAGCCGACGCCTCCTGCAACTCGCGCGAGACAAAGTACCGCTACCGAGAAGCCCAGCGCGTCTGCCCCGTCTGCTCTCAGGCGGCCATCATAAAGGGGCGCGAGGAATACGGCGGCGGCTGGATATGTTTTAAGAAGAAGGGCGGCTGCGGCGCTAAATTCAATGGCGGCGATGCTTCGATCGAGGGCCAGACGGTCGGGCGCATCTTCAACCCGGACATTGCCGATCAGGTTAACACCATTCAGAAGATGAGCCAGAAGCGTGCGCTCGTAGCGGCGACTTTGCTGGCCGTCAACGCCTCGGAGTTCTTCACGCAGGACGTTGAAGACCTCGTGACCATCCCCACATCGGCAGCGCCCATAGAGGCGAGAGACAATTCATTCAACAGAAACGCGGGGCGCGAGGCTGCGGTCGAAAGCGGATTTTCCTCCGCCCGTCCGGTCGCCGTCAGCGAAGAGCCGGACTTGCGGCCCGCTATCCTGGCGGCCTGCCGCGCGCTCGGGAAGACGGAAGAGCAGCTTGAGGACTGGCTACAGAAGAAGTTCGGCGCGGGTAAGATTGACAGCCTCGCGCAGAGTCAAAAGCGAGAGGTGCTCTCCTTCCTCAACGGCAGAATCGCCAAGCAGCAGGCCGCGTAAAAATCTCAGCCGGCATCAGGGAAGATTTTTATGGCCGCTCAAACCGGGCACGATTTATTCGGCGCGTTCGCGTCCATTTTGTTGTACTCTCAGCAAGTATGAATCCCGCACAACTGACATTGAGGTTCGAGGCCGGGACGCTGCTTCTGGATGGGGCGGAGCTGGATTTTGCCGTGCCCGCGGCGTTTCGCTGGGACGAGAGGGTGTTGAGATGGCGCGCACCCGCCTGGGCCTACAGGCAGGTTGTCAGGGAGCTTGTCCGAAGCGGGTTGGAGTTCGAAGACAGTGCGCGCGGTTATCACGAGTTTGATTTCCCTACAAAGCTTCTGTTTGAGCCGAGGCCGTACCAGGATGAGGCCATAGCGGAGTGGCGACGCGCGGGCCGCTGCGGCGTGATTGTGCTGCCTACTGGAGCCGGCAAGAGCCTGGTGGCGCAGATGGCGATCGCGCAGGTGCAGCGCTCCACCCTCGTAGTCGTGCCGACGATTGATTTGATGAACCAGTGGTACGACATTCTGCTCTCATGTTTTCAGGCCGAGGTGGGCCTCATTGGCGGGGGCTATTACGAGATAGGCGCGCTGACGGTGACGACCTACGCTTCGGCCTTCCGTTTCATGGAGCGGCTGGGGAACCAGTTCGGCTTCATAATCTTCGACGAGTGCCATCACCTGCCGGCGAGCGTGCACCGCTACGCGTCCGAGATGGCGATTGCGCCTTTTCGTCTGGGCCTGACGGCGACGCCCGAGCGCGGGGACGGAAGCGAAGAGGATTTACAGCAGTTGATTGGCCCGACCGTCTACAGGCGAGAGGCGCACGAGCTTGCGGGAGAGTACCTGGCCGACTACCAGCTTGTCCGCGTGGAGGTGAAGCTCTCGGCGGAAGAGCGCGCGCGTTATGAAGAGGAGCGCGCCGTCTTCAGAAAGTTCTTAAGCGACAAGCAGATCTCTTTGAGCAGCCTGCACGGCTGGCAGCTATTCATAGCGCAGAGCGCGCGCAGCGAAGAAGGACGGCGCGCCATGATGGCTTACAGGGAGCAGAAGCGTATTGCCCTCGGAACGGAATCGAAGCTCAGGGTGCTGGGGGAACTTCTGCGCCGTCACAGTAAAGACCGCACGCTCGTCTTCACCGCGGAGAACGAGATGGTCTATCAGATTTCCGAAAAGTTCTGGGTTCCGGCCATCACTCACCAGACGGGAATCAAGGAGCGCAGGCAGTGGCTCGAAGCCTTCAATCAAGGCCATGTGCTGGCGCTTGCGACCTCGAAAGTCCTGAACGAAGGCGTCAATATCCCTGAAGCCGCTGTCGCAGTAGTCCTGTCCGGCTCAGGCTCTTCGCGCGAGCACATACAGCGGCTCGGGCGCATCTTGCGCAAGCAGCCCGGCAAGGAGGCGATTCTCTACGAAGTCGTGACGAGCGAGACTACGGAAGAGAACATCAGCCGCCGCCGCACGGACGCGGGCCAGTTCCGTGCCGCCATGAGCGGCGCAGTGCCGGAGCTTTGGGGGCGAGCATTTTAGTCTTATGTTGACGGCTGACCTTGCTCAGAGCTGGCAGCGCGGCGAGCGCTGCGGGCCCAGGTACATAGATAGACACGACCAGGATTATCTGCGCGACGCGGACTCTCTTATACGCATCTTCTCGGAGCACGAGGGGCGGCCCAGACGCGAGCTGGATAATGCGCTCGAAGAGTACGTGGGGACGGGGACGGACTACAAAATCTTGCGCGGGTTTATAAAGCTCCTGACGGACAGGTGCGAGTTCGAGACCGCCTCGCCCGTGGAGCCTGCGGAAATCCGCCGCGCCCTCTTCACGCGCGCAGCCACCATGCATCCGGTCTTAAGCGATTCCGAAGCGCGGCCTGAAATCCTGCGCGAAGTTGCGCTTGAGCTTAACGCTCCGCCCGACGCACTGCTGAACAGCCTCTACGCAGACCTGCCTGAGAATCAGAAGCTCATAGAGTTTCAGCACATGACGCCGGATAAGTTGCTGGACATATACAACCTGGCGCAGGCGCAGGCGCTCCTTTATCACTGCGTGGAGATGCGGCTCAATGTAGAGCCACTGGCGCGCGAAGACTACCGAGAGTTGTTCAGCGCCATCAAAGCGTACCGTCTGATTCACACCATCCGTGGCGACGCACACGCGGGTTATCAACTGCGGCTGGACGGGCCCGTCTCCATGTTTCATCGCTCGCAGAAGTACGGCGTGCAGATGGCCGTATTTCTGCCCGCGCTGCTGATGTGCAAGGGATGGGAGATGCGCGCCGAGATTGCTTCCGGCAAACCGGGCCGAGAGAACGCCTTCTTCGAATTGTCCAGCAGCCAGAAGCGGCTCCAGTCGGATTATCTGGAAGGCCTGGCGGACGAGAATCCTGTGAAGGAGAAGTTCGCGGCCAAGTGGGAGAAGTACGAGACCGAGTGGCGGCTTGAGCCGAGCCGCGAAGTCATTCCCCTCGGCGACAGCGCCTTCATCCCGGATTTCGTTCTGAAGCACCCTCATGGCCAGACCTTTTATCTGGAAGTCCTGGGGTTCTGGACGCCCACACATCTAAGCCGCCGCCTGAAGGAGTTCGCTCACGCGCGCTTCGATAATTTCATACTCGCCGCCTGGGACGAGCTGCGCGGAAGCCGCGACCCCTTAACGAAGATTCCGCCGCACGTCATCATCTTCAAAAGAAATCTTGACCCCGTGGCGGTCGAGCTGATGCTCGACGAACTGGCGGGCGCGAGAGGGGAAGAATAAGAGCGATGATGACGGCAATCAGACAACTCGATGGCAGAAAGGTCGGGGCGTGGGAAGCGGAAAGGGACGAGCGTCCTTTCCTGTGCCCGTGCTGCGCGGAAGCCGTGACGCTCAGGTGCGGCAGCCTCATTGCGCCTCACTTCGCACACAGGCCGCCCGTCACCTGCGAGTACGGCGCGGGAGAATCAGAAGAGCATCGTCGCTGCAAGATAAGCATCTTCGAGGCGCTGGCGGCGCACCCGGGCGTTCGCAAGTGCGAGATGGAAAGAGACCTCGGCTCGGTCCGCCCGGACGTGAGCGCCTACATCAACGATGTCCCCGTGGCGATAGAAGTTCAGGCCAGCAATCTCATCCTGGAGAAGATAGCTCACCGCACAAAGGAGTACGCGCGTCGCGGCATATACGTTCTCTGGCTGCCCATTTATAAAGAGAGCCTGACGGCGGAGCTGTACAGCCCCAGGCCCTTTGAGCGCTGGCTGCACGAGGCATACTTCGGCAGGGTTTATTACTGGGTCGAGGCCTTACGCATACGGCCCGTGCACTTCAGAGACTACCTGACACGGGTGCGCGGGCGCACGCACGACTACGAAAAGCTCTCTGCGAAAAAGGTTCCGATAGACGCGGAGGCGGCGATTCTGACAGAGGACTTCATACCGGTCGAGCGCCAGCCCTGGTCGCGCGACTTCATAAAGGTTCCGCAGGCGAAGCTCTTCATGGACAAGCGGCCCGCGTGGTTCGAGACGAAGCGCCCAGCACTTCTACAAAGACGCAGGCGCTTCGCCTCGAACCGCTCCCGCAGCTTACGTTATTAAGCTTGAGCCACAAATTTACTTTAAGCTCACGCGCTCATCGAACTTCGGCGCGGCTCGGTGCTTTGTGGCCTGCTCGAACGCGTAGGCGAGTTTGATTAGAACCGCCTCGCTCCAGGCACGCCCGAAGAAGGAGATGCCCACGGGCAGGCCGTAGACGTAGCCCGCCGGGACGCTTATGTTCGGATATCCCGCTACGGCTGCGGGCGTAGAGCTTGCGCCGGAGAAATGGTCGCCGTTGATTAAATCGGTAGTCCAGGGCGGCCCTCCCGTAGGCCCTACTATCGCGTCCAGCCCGTGCTTCCGCATGGTTGCGTCTATCCCACGCGCTCTGGACAGTAGCAGATTCTTCGCCAGCGCCTGACGATACACGCGGCTCGTCAAAGGGCCTTTGGCTTCGGCCCTTATGAAAAGCTCCTGCCCGAAGTACGGCATCTCGCGGTCGCGATTACGCTCGTTGAAGGCGATAATCTCTTTGAGCGAGCGCACGGGAGCGCCAGGCCCAAGCCCCGCCAGGTACTTGTTAAGGTCTGCTTTGAATTCGTAGAGCAGCACCTCAAGCTCCGTCTCGTCAAACTTGCCTGCGGTCTCAACATCGGCGGGGTCTATGAGAATCGCGCCCGCCCGCTTCATCACCTCCAGCGCCTCATTCATCAACTTGTCAACGTGGTCGCTGAAGCCGAAGAACTTTCGCGCGACACCGATGCGCGCCCCGCGCAGGCCGCCCGCGTCTAAGAACCTTGTGTAATCGGAGAGAATCTTTGTGCGCGCCGCACCTGTCGCCTCATCGCGCGGGTCTGTGCCGGAGAGCGCCGCGAGCAGTATGCAGGCGTCGCGCACAGTGCGCGCCATCGGCCCCGCAGTGTCCTGGCTGTGCGCTATGGGAATGATGCCGGAGCGGCTGACTAAGCCGAGCGTGGGCTTGATGCCCACGATTGAGTTGGCCGATGAAGGACAGACAATCGAGCCGTCCGTCTCGGTTCCGACCGAGACGGCGCAGAGGTTGGCTGCGACGGCCACGCCCGAGCCGGAGCTTGAGCCGCAGGGATTTCTATCCAGCACGTAAGGCAGCCGCGTCTGCCCGCCGCGCCCGCTCCAGCCGCTGGTCGAATGCGTCGAGCGAAAGTTTGCCCACTCGCTCAGGTTCGTCTTGCCAAGGATGACTGCGCCGCTCGCACGCAGGCGCTCCACTATGAAAGCATCGCGCGCGGGCTTTGCTCCGACGAGCGCCAGAGAGCCGGCAGTGGTCATCATGCGGTCTGCCGTGTCTATGTTGTCTTTGATAAGAATGGGTATGCCGTGAAGCGGGCCGCGTGCGCGGCCCGCCTTGCGCTCGCGGTCCAGGGTCTCCGCAATCCTTTCCGCATCCGGGTTGACCTCTATGACGGAATTCAGAGCGGGACCGCGACGGTCGATCTCCTCTATCCTCGACAGATATTTTTCCGCAAGCGAGCGAGCCGTCCAGCGCCCGGACTGCATACCGGCCTGAAGATCCGTGATGGTGGCTTCGTCCAGCTCAAAGGCGCGCGTCCTGTTCTGAGAGAATACCGATTGGACGGAGCCCGACAGAAGCGGGCTCATAAGGCCCGCGGCACAGGCGAGCGCGCCCGATTTGAGAAACCGCCTGCGGCTCGACGTGGCCGCGCCCTCTTCGCTTTCTCTCTCTTTGATAACCCTTTTCACTTCTTAGGCTCTCTTTCTGATGTTCCAACCAGTCTCAATAAAAATCGCAGTCAGGATTTCTTCTGCCTTAAGCCGTCAATCCAGTTCTGTATGAACTTGAAGCCGCGCAGCGTCAGGAGCGCCAGCAGCGTCACGCCCACAGCCATCACGAATTGTCTGAGCGCCACGCTTATGCCTATGGCGCTCGACATAAGAATAGAGGCGGCGGTCGTCAGCCCCTCTACGTGCTCCTTCTGGTCCGTGCGGCGAAAGATAGTGCCAGCGCCAAGAAAACTGATGCCCGTGATGATGGCCTCCACAATGCGTATCGGGTCAGAGCGCAGGTTGTCGCCCATGCCTGATGCGTCAAAGCGATGAATGAGAGCGTCGCCGAGGCCCACGAGCAGGGCCGCCGCGCCCGCCACCAGCATGTGCGTGCGAAAGCCCGCGGGCTTGTCGGCCAGCTCGCGCTCCACGCCTATGACTCCGCCGAGCAGCATGGCCAGCGCCACCTCTCCCACCGTCTGTGCCTGTGCAGTCCAGTCCATCTTGATTGACCCCCTGGATAAAGAGCTTTGCCTCCTCGCGCAAGGGCTGGCTCGCGTGTTTCATTCTCATTCAGGCCGGCCCGCACGGCTCTAAAAAAAATAGCGACGAAAAGCGCTCAAGTGCCACTAACATAGTAGCTTTTACATTCATTTTACAATGCGAGTGCCCGGCTTGCTGTAAAATTCAAACTTTCAGGGGCCGGCCATCGTTAATGATTTGGAACTTTCAGACGTCTTATAGGTAATTACAGGCAGAAAAATTTTCTGCCACAAATCGGCAGCAAGCGGTGTTTATACAGTTAGAGCAGGGAAACAGAAGGTTTGAAGCCCTGACGGAATAAGCCGATAGCAGAGGGTTTCGGGGAAAGAGCAGTACGAGAGAAAGCCCCAGACACGCCGAAGTCAAAAAAAGAAAATTCTGGCCGCGAAAAAAGGCGGCAGGTGAACCGAGATGAAAAACAGGCGTCTTAACGTATTGTTCATAGCAATCATAGCTCTGGCGGCCGCGCCGCAGGCCATGCACGACGCGCACCGGCTGGTAAACGCCGCGCAGGAGCGCGCAGAGTCAGAGTTCTGGAGCATCTTTTTAAGCTACACGTCGCCGGAAGCCGGCGAGGCTAAGACCTACGGCAGCAGGCAGTTAATCGCCGAGCGCCGCCGACAGGAGACGGAGGAAGTTTGCCCGACCGAGCGCACGGTCGTCCGACAGGCTGAAGCTTCCAGGAACTCTCGCCCGAGCGAGACACGCATGCGTACAAAGGCGGAGACCGGGCGCGCGGCTTCTCAGGAAGAGGAGAATACAACCCTTTCCGAGACAGTCGAGGCCGCTTCCGATAACCGCAACGAGGTGGCGACCCTTTCCACGGTGCGTCCCGTAGTCTTCTCGGAAACTGAGCAGACGGCCCTGAGGACTGTAGGCGTGCACGCACGCGATGCGGAGAAGAGCGCCGAGGCGGCATCCAGAGGCAGCCTTGCCTCCTTCGCGCCCGGCAGCCAGATGCAGTTGAAGATAAAGCAGGTGGAGATGGACAGGCTCCTGCGTCAGCGCACTCGCACTATTAAGGACAGAGGCGAGACCAGCTACGAAATCCAGACGCCGAACACAGTCGGCAGCATGTAACAGCCAACAGGAAAAGAGGCGGCGAGTGAAGCTCTTAACTGCGCTT
>DASVVZ010000171.1:0-2829 GCA_036389875.1 Pyrinomonadaceae bacterium | reverse complement strand
GCCGCGGCGACGGCCAGCCATTTCGGGAAGGTGCGCGCAGCGGGCTTGCGCGAAAGCTTCTCGAAGGCGGGCATCAAATCCTGCGCGCTTCGTTTGCTGCGAAGACCGCCGAGCAGGCGCTCCAGGTGCTCTATCTCCGGGTCAGACTCGCCGGACTTATCCCACAGGTAATCGTCTTTCATACTGCCTCCGTAATTCCCAGGCGCTCGCGCAGGATTTTCATGCCGCGGTGCAGGTTGACGCGCACCGACTCCGCCTTGAGCCCTGTTCTCTCTGCTATCTCGGGCCCGGTCATGCCTTCTACTAAGCGAAGCACGAGCGTCTCTCTGTAGGCTTCCGGGAGTTGTCGAATCACAGCCAGCACTTCACGCGCCTCCGTATCGTGAAAGCTTCTTCCGGCCATATCTTCAGAGAGTTCTTCCGTCTCGCGCGACTGGCGATAGAAATCCATCGCGCGATTGCGCGCAATCATCGCCAGCCACCCGCCGAAAGCATTCGTGTCGCGCAAGGTGTTAAGCCGGTTCAGCGCCACTAGGAAGATGTCCTGCACGAGGTCGTCAACTTCCGAGCGCGGCACGCGTGCGAGCAGAATCCCGTGCACCATTGGCGAGTAAAGAGCGTAGAGCTTTCCGAACGCATCGTTGTCGCCACCGCGCACACTTTCAACGAGCGACGCATCGGGAGAGATGGCGGTCACGGGGGCAGCAGAAGCCACTTTGTCACGTTCCCTGGCGAAGAGAAGCATCTCGCCGGTCGCTTCAATCTCAGACATTACTCTCCCTGCGGGCCACACCTGCGGGCGGGCCTGACGGCCAAGCTCCAAGCCGTCTCAAAAAAATACCTTCCTTTTAAGCTTCTCGTCGGTTTTTGAAGGTATGGAAAAGCTATTTGCCTTTCCGACCACTAAGACGCTCTTTGCCAACAGAGCGTTAACAAGGCGCCTGCGAATTTGTTTACAGGTACGTTCGTTCTTCCCCCGCGAGGCTTTCTTCAGAACGTTCAGAGTCGGGAGACGCATCCCGCACAGGATTCTCTTTATCCGTCAGGCTCAGCATGTCGGGCGTGGCCGAGAGGGCGCGTGTGCGCCAGATGAAGAGGGTCGAGGCCAGAATCGCAAGCGTGCAGGCCGCGCCGCCTTCTACGCCGTACGCGCCGCCCGTCAGCCACTCAGGCCCCATGTCGGCTGCGCGCAGAAGCGGGGCGGGCGTCAGGGCTTCTATGCCGCTGACGGGCAGCCCCAGCAGCGAGCCCATAGTCCAGTTCCAGGACCAGTGAATCCCGAGCGGAAACCAGAGGCTTCGCGTGCGCAGGTAGGCTATGGCCAGCCACACGCCCGCCAGCGCCGTGTTGATAAACGGAAAGTTGACGAAATAGAGCCCAAGGTAAGTGAAAGGCGGAAGCCCCGGCGGGTTATTCGGATTGTCCTTGTGCACGTAAGCGAAGACCAGAGAGGTCAGGATCAGACCGAGCAGCGCCAGTCGCGCGCGCGTCATCGTCTGCAAAGGATAGCCGCGAAAGAGCGCCTCTTCGGCTGCGGCTGCGATGATGAATACCAGCCCCGAGAAGATAATCGTCTTCAGCACCGCGCCCGTACCCGATGCGGCGAAGGTGAACCTGTAACCGCCGCTCGCAAAGATTATCAGGGCCGCCAGCACAAGCGAGAGAGCGCCCACGAGCGTCCCCTTGAGCCAGTCGATCAGGTATCCCTTGTGAAGCGTCCAGCCGAGCGAGCGCACGGGCAGCCCTTCGAAGAGCTTCGCGCAAACGAACCCGGCCACGGTCGCCGCCGTCAGCAGCACCGTGGACTGAAACACCCATCCCCAGGGGCCTTCCAGAAACCCTGGCGCAACGGCCGCGCCACGGCTGCGAAGCATTAGGTAGCCTACCGATAGGAGCAGGAACAAAACTACAGCAAGCGCGTAGTTGATAATGACGAACAGGAGCAATCGCCAGCCGCTTCGCGGCCTGCCCCAACTGTTTAAGAAGATTTCGGAGAGATTCATGAAGGAATTGCTTCAGGCCCGGCAAAGTAATAGAGCGGCCATCATTCTAACCCGGATAAAGGTAATGCAGAAGGCGGAGTCCGGGTGGCGAATGTAGAGAAAGATAATTCAAGCTTGAATTATCTTCGCATTAAGCATTCCGCCTTCTGACTTCCGCACTGCCTTTGCTAAACTGTTTTCGCACATCTTTATGAGCAGGGAACCTGTAGACAGTAGGAAGATACGCGAACCAAGGCAGCGAAGGCGGACAGCGCCGTGGCTGCTGGGCACGCTTGTGCTCTCGCTGCTCTCGTTGCTGGTGGCGCTTCAGGTCTTCAGCCTCTACCAGATTGTGCCGACCGAGACGGCTTCCGACACGTTGCTTCTTTACGCGCTCTCGTCGCTTAACTTCATAGCGTTCATCGTCTTCGCCTTCATCTTCGTTCGCAGCCTCCTGAAGCTGCGCCGCGAAAGACGCGAGCGACGGCTTGGCTCCAAGATTAAGACGCGGCTCGTGGTCTATTTCATCTCGCTCAGCCTGCTGCCGATAACGGCCATGGCCGTCTTCTCCTTTCTCTTCCTCAACCGCTCGCTCGAAAGGTGGTTCGGCAAGCTCCCCGAAGAGGTGATGGCCGAGGCCAGGCAGTTACAGGAGGACATGGTCAAGCACCAGACGCAGTCGGCGCGTGATGCGGCAAACATGATTGCTCTGATGCTGCGCGAAAGACCGGAGCTTGAGACCCAGAGCGTGCTCGCCGCGGTGATAGAGAGGGGTAATCTTTCGGCCATAGAGATTGTCACGCCGCGCGGCGAAGTCCTCTTGAGGAGCACCGCGAAGCTTTCGTCT
>DASVVZ010000170.1:0-10045 GCA_036389875.1 Pyrinomonadaceae bacterium | reverse complement strand
GAAAAGGTGAAGGGAGGGCCGAGTTGACCCTCCCTTCACCTTTTCCCCTTTGACTTCGGTTCTCTCTTAGATTCCCAGCACGTTGATGAGCTCCTGCACGGAAGCGGCGCTCTTCTGTAGCGCTATCCGCTCTTCAGTCGTGAGGTTGATTTCGATAATCTGCTCAAGACCGCGTGCGCCCAGCTTGCAGGGCACGCCTACGTACAGGCCGTTGATGCCGTACTCGCCTTCCAGATAAGCCGCGCAGGGCAGTATTTTCTTTTTGTCCTTGAGAATACTTTCCGTCATCTCCACCGCCGCAGCCGACGGAGCATAGTAGGCCGAGCCGGTCTTCAGCAGTCCGACTATCTCTGCGCCGCCGTTGGCCGTGCGCTTCACAATCGCGTCCAGCTGGTCTGCCGGTAGAAGCTCCGTCACGGGGATTCCCGCGCAGGTCGAGTAGCGCGGCAGAGGAACCATCGTATCGCCGTGCCCGCCGAGCACGAACGCCGTCACGTTCTCTACGGAAACATCAAGGGCTTCGGCTAGAAAGCAGCGCATGCGCGCCGAATCGAGCACGCCCGCCATGCCTATCACGCGATGCTTGGGAAAGCCCGAGCGCCGCAGCGCCACCTGGCACATGGCGTCCAAAGGGTTCGAGACGATAATCAGAATCGAATCCGGCGAATACTTGACCACCTGGTCTACGACCGTTGAGACGATGTCTGCGTTCGTCTTCAAAAGGTCGTCGCGGCTCATGCCGGGTTTGCGCGGCAGCCCCGAAGTGATGATCACCACGTCCGAGTCAGCCGTCAGAGAGTAATCGTTCGTAGAGCCGATCATGCGCGCATCGAAGCCTTCAACCGGCGCTGCCTGCGCCAGATCCAGAGACTTGCCTTGCGGCATCCCCTCGACTATGTCAACCAGCACTACGTCGCCCAACTCCTTGCTGGCCAGCCAGTGCGCGGCGGTCGCGCCTACGTTCCCTGCGCCCACCACGGTTATCTTGTTTCGCTTACCCATCGCTTTGATTCCTTTCAAAGAAGCAGTCACCCATCAGCCGTCAGCTTTTATCTTTAGCCGCGCGCCGATTGCTGACTGCTGATTGCTATCTCATATTTTCAATAATTGCGTCGGCGAACTCGCTCGTCCTGACCTTGGTTGCGCCCTCCATCTGCCGGTGCAGGTCATAGGTGACTCGCTTCTGTCTTATCGTCTCCGTCAGGCCCGCCACGATTAGCTGCCCGGCCTCGCCCCACCCCATGAAGTCGAACATCATCACGCCCGATAGAATGACCGAGCCGGGATTGATCACGTCCTGCCCGGCGTACTTGGGCGCGGTGCCGTGCGTGGCCTCGAAGATGGCCGCGTTGTCGCCTATGTTTGCGCCAGGAGCCATACCTAATCCCCCCACCTGCGCGGCCGCCGCATCCGAAAGATAGTCGCCGTTCAGGTTCGGCGTGGCCAGCACCTCGTACTCCTGCGGCCTGAGCAATAGCTGCTGGAACATGGAGTCGGCTATGCGGTCGTTTATCAGGATTTTCCCTTCCGGCAGCTTGCCCTCAAATTTGTCCCACAAATCCTTTTCGCTGACGGTCACGTCCTTGAACTCTTCGGCCGCCAGCTCGTAGCCCCACTCGCGGAAAGCTCCTTCCGTGTACTTCATGATGTTGCCCTTGTGTACGAGCGTGACCATTCGGCGGTTGTTCAGTATCGCGTATTTGATGGCCCTGCGGACAAGATTCTTCGTGCCTGTAATCGAGATGGGCTTGACGCCGAAACCGCTGTCTTCGCGCACGTCGTAGCCGAAGTCCCGCAGGAAGGCGAGCATCTTGCGCGCCTTGTCCGAGCCTTCCTGGAACTCTATCCCGGCGTAAACGTCTTCTGTGTTTTCGCGGAAGATGACGAGGTTCACTTTCGAGGGCTCGCGCACGGGGGAGGGCACGCCCTCGAAGTAGCGCACGGGGCGAACGCAGGCATAGAGGTCAAGCTCCTGGCGCAGTGTGACGTTGAGCGAGCGTATGCCGCCGCCCACGGGAGTCGTCAGCGGGCCCTTGATGGCCACGACGAACTCGCGTATGGCGTCCAGAGTGTCCTTCGGCAGCCACTCGCTAAAGCGTTCATGAGCCTTTTCCCCGGCGAAGATTTCATACCAGACGATGCTTCGCTTTCCCCCGTAAGCCTTCTCTACCGCGGCATCGAAAACGCGCTGGCTCGCGCGCCAGATGTCCGGCCCTGTTCCGTCGCCCTCTATGAATGGGATAATCGGATTATCGGGGACCTGTATCTGGCCGTCCATGATGCGTATGCGCGAGCCGTCCGCGGGCACAGGCTGATCGTTGTAAGATTGCGTGGGCATGGTTCCTCCATGAATCTAAGGGCGCTCAAATATTTAAGTGATGAAAGAGCGCGAGTGTACAAGCGGGCACGAGCGAGTGTCAAGATAAGCCGCCGGCCGCCGGCTAAGGAAAAAGCTGATGACCTATAGCCGCTCGCTCCCTTAACTTTATGACTCTGCTGGAATGGCTGAAAAGATGGCGGGCTCCCGGTGCTGCGGCCTCTGACGAGGAAGGGTTTGCACCGGGCGAGGATGAAGGGGAAGTAGACCCGTTCAATCCCTTTCCCGAAGGCGTGCGCCTGGAGATTACGGACAGCATAGATCTTCACACAGTCCGCCCGCGAGAGGTGCGAAAGGTCCTGGAAGAGTACCTGCTGGAGGCGCGTGCGCGTGGCTTTCGCTCCGTCCGCATCATCCACGGCAAGGGCGCAGGTGTGCAGAGAGAGATAGTGCGCGGCGTCCTTGGGCGAACGCCTTTTGTCATTGAGTGGACGGATGCCCCGCCCCAGGCCGGGGGATGGGGCGCAACCGTCGCTCACCTTTCGCCTGAAGAAAGGTGACATCGGAACATCAGTTTCGCATGACAGCTCTACAGGCTCTACATCAATATCTGGCGCCCCGCAGAAAAATAATGAAGAGGCTCAGAAAGCCCGTGATGATTCCCGCCAGCGCATGCCCTCGCGCCGCGTGCCGCGCAGAGTTGGTGATGGATAAGATGAGCGCGATAGCTCCCAATATTAATGCTATGACCGCCATGAGCAGCGTAACCGTGCGTAACGGCGAATAGGGAAGCGCCCAGCGAAACATGAGGGAGATGGCGTTCTGTATGCTCAGTATGCCCAGCACGAGAGCGGCTATTCCCAGCCCCCTGCGCTTACCCTCCGTGCCTGTGGAATTATATGGATTGCTCTGCGGGTAAGACGGCTGTGGCAGAGGCGCGCCCCAACCGGGCGTCTGCTGCTGTGGCGGCGGCTGCGACACTGGCGGCGCGGGCCATGCCTGCTGTCCCGCTTGCCCGCCGCCGGCCTGCGGCCAGGAGGGCGGCTGATTCCCCTGCGGGGGATAGGGCTGGGTGGGGCCAGTCTGTTTATCCGCGCTATAGTATTGTGCCGGGTTGGGGGGCTGTGCAGGCGGGGCCACCAGAGTTCTCTGTGCGTCGTAAGCCTGACCTTCGTCTAAGAGACGCCCGCCGTCAACAAAGCAGAAGGTCTGCGAGTCGTCTTCATACGTTCGCTGGCACGAGGGGCAGCGTTTCATTGTTCATCTCCGTTTCTGAAATTGGCAGCATTTGAAGAGCTTGTTTGATAGTCATGACATAGAGGCTTTGCGGGTGCGCCCCCGGCATTAATAAAATCTGCGGGCGCCCGAACAGATATGGAAAAGTGCGTATGCATGGCCTGGTCGCGGATTGTAACAGACTTCTCAGAGCGCAGCCTAAAGCAGCCGTCTTAACGGCGGTGTGGCCGCATGCGCTCTTGGCACAAAACATTTTTCGTGATTGAATCGCTCTGAAGTGAAAGATCAATCGTCGCTCGTCAGAACATACATCCTACCGGTTGGCGTGGCCCTAATCTTTATAGCTTTGTGGGGCATGCTCTCAGCGCTTCAACTCTTTCCCAGGTCGGCCTTCCCTTCTCCGCCGGACGTAGCCTATGGCTTCGTAGAAGAGGTCAGGACGGGAAGGCTCTGGGACGACCTCATTGCGTCGCTCTTTCGCGTGAGCATGGGATTTGTGCTGGCCGTGGTGCTGAGCGTCCCGCTGGGGCTACTGCTGGGCCACGCGACTGCGGCACGTGCGGCGCTTTTGCCCGCCGTCAACTTCTTTCGCAGCCTCTCGCCACTGGCGTGGATTCCGTTCGCCATCCTCTGGTTCGGCGTGGGCGACCTGCCCGTAGTCTTTCTAATCTTCATGGCGACCTTCTTTTCACTTGTGCTGGCCGTGATAGCCGCTGTGGCCAACATCCCATCCGTCTATTTTCGAGTCGCGGCGGATTACGGCTTTCGCGGCTCGTCATTACTGTGGAACGTGACGCTTCCGGCCATCATGCCGCAAATCATCACGGCGCTGCGCGTCACTGCGGGCGTGGCCTGGCTGGTAGTGGTCGCGGCGGAAATGATAGCGGGCCGCGACGGCCTGGGCTTCGCCATCTGGGACGCGCGCAACGGCTTGAGGACAGACCTTTTGGTCTGCGGCATGATTGTCATTGGCATCATAGGCGTCGTGCTGGACCGCTTGCTGGTGCGACTGACTCGCCTGCCCAGCGTGCGTTGGGGATATGAGCGATAAACCACTGAGCCTGATAAATGTCTCGCACGCCTTCGGCGCGAGCGCGGTCTTCGAAGACCTCTCTGTAGAGATAGAGCGGGGCGAGTTCGTCGCCGTAGTGGGCCCATCCGGCTGCGGCAAGACCACTCTCCTGAATCTGCTGTCGGGATACCTTCGCCCCACTTCGGGCGTCATCAGGCGGGAGGGAACGACCCGCATGGTTTATCAGAGCGACGGGCTCTTTCCCTGGCTCACCGTCAGGGAGAACATAGCGCTCGGGTTGCGCCACCTTCAGGAGGGAAAGCGGCGCGGGGCTCAGTTGAAAGACCTGTTGAGCCTGATTCGTCTGGACGGATTCGCCGAGCACTACCCGCATCAGCTCTCGGGCGGCATGCGCCAGCGCGTAGAGCTTGCGAGGGCGCTCGCCGGAGAGGCCGACGTGCTTCTGATGGACGAGCCCTTTTCGTCGCTGGATTACCAAACCAGACTGCGAATGCGGCGCATGCTGGTTCGCGTCCTGACGGAGCGCCCGCGCACGGTCGTTTTTGTCACGCACGACATAGAGGAGGCCGCGCAACTGGCAGACCGCATACTCGTTCTCTCAGAGCGGCCCGCGCATCTAGTAAACGAGCTGCACGTAAGCGCCGAGCGCCCGCGCGACCCCACGCACCCGATGGTGGTCAACACCGTCAAGACTATCCTTGACGAGCTGGGCCTGCGAGAGAACTCTACGGAGGCGGCCGGGGTTTGAATCGTGATTATCTGTAATTCGTGTTAAATAGAAGGGATGCTTTTCAGGCTCCCCGTCGTAGTCTTCAGTTTCCATAGAGGTGAAGAAATGATGCGCTCGTCCCTAATTTTACGCGCGACGGCAATCGTGCTCGCTCTTGTTCTGAACGGCGGCAGTTGGCCGATGCTCGCACAGCAGGACATATCGGGCGGCGCGAGCGTTGACGAAGACCTTTCAGGCGGCGCGGGCGTAGTCAGCGAGACGGTCGCCAAGCGTCGCCAGCCCACCAAGCGCGAGCGCGCAGCCCGCACCGATGAGCAGGCATCTTCTTCCGCTTCACGCGTGGCTGCGGCGCGCGCTGCACGTGAAGCAGAGCAGCGGACACAGGCCGCCAGCCAGCGCGCCGCGCTCAAGAAGAAGCGGGATGCGGAGCGTGCCGCACGAGAAACTGCGCAGGCACGCGAAGCCAGACGACAGCGCAGGGAGGCAGCCGCCCGCGCGGCCAGAACCGCAGAGCCTCGCCTGTCGGCGGAGGACTACAACGACCAGGGCGACGATTATCTGGAGGCCGGTCAGGACGAGAAGGCGCTCGCGGCCTACCGAGAGGCCGTGCGCCTCAAGCCAAATTACGCGGAGGCTTACAACAGCATGGGCGACGCGCTCTTCAACATGGGCCGTTACGAAGAGGCGCTCGGCTCATACAAGGCTGCCGCGCGGCTCAAGCCTTCGTGGGCCGAAGCCTTCAACGGTCAGGGCGACGCTAACGTCTCTCTCAACAGGGACGCCGACGCGGTCGCCGCCTACCGCGAGGCGGTTCGCCTTAATCCTTCGCTCTCTTCCGCTCATCACAATCTGGGCATGACGCTCTACAGGCTCGGCCGCTACGAAGAGGCCCTTGAGCCGCTCAGGCAATCAGCGCGTACGGACGCTTCGGACTCGGACGCGCTCAACTACCTGGGCCTGGCCTACGACAATCTGAATCGCTACAACGAGGCGGTCGACGCCTACAGGCAGGCCGTGCGCGCGAGGGCCAATTTTCCCGAAGCCTACTTCAACATGGGGAACGCTTATGACGCTATGAGCCGTTACGCTGAGGCCATGGCGGCCTACGAAGAGGCCGTGCGGCTCAAGCCGGATTATGTGGAAGCCTATTTCGATTTGGGCGTGGCGCACTACAACGCCAATCATTACGACAAGGCCGCCAACGCTTACCGCGAAGTGATTCGGCTGAAAACCAACTACGCCGAAGCCTACGACAACCTTGGCGACGCTTACATGAAGATGGAGCGCTACAAGGAGAGCGCCGAAGCTTACCGACAGGCCATAAGCTTTCAGCCCGATAACGCGGAAGCACAGAGGAATCTGGGACTGGCCCTGACCCGGCAGGCCCGCTACGCGGAGGCCGTGGAAGCTTATCGCCAGGCTACCAGAGTTAAGCAGACGGACGCCGAAAGCTATAACAATCTGGCTTACTCGCTGGGCAAGCTGCGGCGCTGGCAGGAGGCCGTGGAGGCCGCGCGCAAGGCCATCAGCCTCAAGCCGGATTATGCCGAAGCCTACAGCAATCTCGGCTGGGCATATAACAACCTGAACAAGTTCAACGAAGCCATAGAGCCTTTGCAGCAGGCGATACGCCTCAAGCCGGACTTCCTCATCGCGCGCTTCAACATAGGCATCACCTACGGCAGGATAGGACGCTTTCAGGAGGCGCTCTCTGCATTTCAAGAGGCCGTGCGGCTCAAGCCCGACTGGCCTGAGGCTCATAACAATCTGGGTTACGCGCTTGGCGGCCTGCGTCGCTGGCAGGAGGCTGCGGAAGCTCATAAGCAGGCCATACGGCTTAAGCCCGATTACGCCGGAGCCCACTTCAACCTCGGCTACGCCTACGTACAGATGAAGAACAAGAAGGGGGCGACGGAAGAGTATCAAATTCTACAGACGCTCAACCCCAGGCTGGCGCAGCAGCTCTACATACTGATTAACCAGAAAGCCCCGCCGCAGAGAATCACCTAAATGGGGGTTTTGGGGATAGGGGTCAGGGGATGGTAAAAGAAAGACAAGTGGATTTTCTTTTTTTACATCCCCTGACCCCTATCCCCTGACTCCATTCCTAGATGCTTATGCTCGTCGTACTGACTATTCTGGCTGTTGTTTCAGCCGCCATTCATATTCGAGCTGAGTACGGCGGGCGACGCAGAGGTGTTTACGTCTTCAAGCCTCTGACCGTCGCTTTCATCATAACGATTGCGCTCTGGTCGCAGTCTTCCGTCTACAAGTATCTTATAGTCGCGGGGCTTCTCTTCTCGCTCTTTGGCGACATCTTTCTGATGCTGCCCTCAGACCGCTTCATCGCCGGGCTCTTCAGTTTTCTGGTAGCGCACATCTTCTACATAGCCGCGTTCACTCTGGACGGCGCAACGGGTCGTCGCTCTTTCCCTGCCGCGATCGCGCTTCTGGCCTACGGCGCTCTGATGCTGCGGCTGCTCTTTCCCTTCCTGGGCAGGATGAAAGCGCCGGTCATCATTTACATGCTGGTGATTCTTCTGATGGTGTGGCAGGCTGCGAACAGGTTTATGAGTCTGGAAACGACCGCCGGCCTTACGGCTCTCGCGGGCGCTTGCCTGTTTGCGGCATCGGATTCCCTTCTGGCCCTGAACCGCTTCCGCCGCCCGTTCGGGAGCGCTCAGCTTCTCATCCTGGCGACCTACTATTCCTCTCAGTGGCTGATAGCTCTTTCGGTATCGCTTCGCGCGCGAGGATAAGCTTCAGCAGCCAGCAGGTGCATACCAGCGCCGGAATAATCAGCCACGGAAGAAGCGGGAATGCGCCCGTCTCGCCTCTCATCAGCGCAGAGAGATGAAGCCAGAAAGCATGGCGCGCTAAAGTGCAGTACATGGCTCCCTGCAATGCGCCGGCCATGTTGACGGCGAATGACGGCAGGCCCACGACCGCGATCATAACTATCCATACACGGCGCACCGCTCTCAACTCAAGGTGGCTGAAGCCGACCAGTCCCAGGCATCCGAAGGTCATGGCGGGCAGCAGGTATCTGGGGCCGTACTGACAATCTCCGATTGTGTCTATGTTGAGGATGTAGGCGCATAGAATCAGAACTGCGCCCGCGGCCGCCAGCTTCTCTCTCCTGTAGATGCGCGGAAACAGCATGAGGCCCGCCAGTCCTATCAGCAGGATGGGCGTGTAAGTGGTCGTCCACCTCAGATAGAAGGCTAGATTTGCTCTGAAATTATCTATGTCCGGGCGAAAGAAGGTGTCCGAATAATTTCCAGCCACGTTCGGCAGCAGGAAGGGATTACCGAAATTGACCCAATCGTAAAGCAGTAAAGGCGCTAAGCCAGCGGCCCCGCCCGGCAGAAGATAGGCCAGAAGCCTCAGGCGCTTGAGCGAGAGAAAGTACAGGAAGACCGCAACCGCAGGCCAGAAGACCAGCATCGAAGTCGTCACAGTCAACCCTAGGAACACGCCCGCGCAGAAGGATAAGCGAGCCGCCCTCCGCTCATTCTCGCATTCCCGCCCCGCCCTAAAAGCAAAGTAGAAGGCAATCGTCACGAACCCGGATGCTATAGCATCGTGATGCGCCACGCCCGCGTACGCCAAGACGGTCGTGGCAACCGCGTAGAGAAGCGCCGCAAAGAGCGGCCAGAAGCGCGACGCCCTGTCATTAGCCAGACCGCAGGCCACACGGTAAAGCGCAACCGCCGAAAGCGCCGTCACCAGTGAAGCCGTGAAGAAGGTCACCAGCGCGGAGGTCAGCAGGTAATTTTTAACGTAATCCAGACCAAAGAGGTGCAGGAAGAAGTAAACAAGAGCGCCCGCCATGAACTGCCCGGGCTGCTTGGCGGCGTACTCGTGGCCCTCGTAATCGAAGACATCGCCGCGCGGCTGCAACTGCGGCGCTCTTGAGCCTTCGACGTAAAAGGCCCCGCGCTCTACAATCGACTCCACTCCCATCTGCTGAAGAGCGAAGGCTTCGAGGTTACGTGAGTTAATCGTCAACCCATAGAGGAGCCAGATTGAGAGAAAGAGCAGAATTTCGAGCCGGTGATGTTTCAAAGCTCAAGCGCTCAGCGCGGAAAGACGCGAAAAGAAGCAAGGATGTTGCTTCTTTCGCATTACATATCTGGATGGTGCTCCCGGTTGGACTCCAACCAACGGCCTACCGCTTAGGAGGCGGTCGCTCTATGCACCTGAGCTACGGGAGCACGTCTTTGAACAAACTTAGCAGATGGGAGTAAATCTAGTCCAGCACGCTCACGACTGATATTTAATCAAGCCAGCGTCTTTTCCTGTGTTCGGCTCTGTGCAGAAGAGTAATTAAAATCTACTCATCTGCACTTTGCTATTATGGCTGTGTATTGCTCATTAAGCCCGGTTCGGCTGAGTTAGCACACAACTGGCACACAAAGAATTAAGTCTTATGGCTTTGTTACTTGATTTAATACAAGCTCAGCAACGACTATAGAGACAAGCTTAATTGCATAGATTGAAATGGGCGTCTAATTCAGAAGGAGAGAGCAGCCTAATTCTGTAACATAGATTATTTTCCTAAGAAATCAGCAGATGTTACAGAATTAGACGCCCATTTGGGCGTAAAAGAAGGTGGAAATTAGTCTGGGATAAAAGATTATGCGCCTAAATAGGCGTCTTTACCGGCGCCTATTAGTACGCCTAATTAGCGTTCGGCGGCTAACGTATACATCGACGGTGTTGAGGA
>DASVVZ010000169.1:0-9182 GCA_036389875.1 Pyrinomonadaceae bacterium | reverse complement strand
TTAAGCTCATCAAGCAGACCATCCCCGACAAGCCTATAAGATATGTCAGCTTCTCGCATTTTCACTTCGACCACGCGGGCGGTCTACGCGAATATATAGCGGAGGGCGCGACCTTCGTTGTGCCGCCCGGCAACCGTGCTTTCATAGAACAAATGGCCAAATCGAAATTTACCCTCAAGCCCGACACTCTGGCCCTGAGCCCGCGCCCGCCTTTGATTGAAACATTCGAGAACAAGCGCACGTTTACAGACGGCAAGCGCACAGTAGAGCTTTACAGCATAGGGCCCACTTCGCACGTCAACGATATGGTGATGTTCTATTTCCCAAAAGAGAGAATACTGTTTCAGGGCGATATGTTTTCGCCACTTGATACGGGCGGAATTCCTCCGATGATCGAGATTAATTACGAATTAGTGAACAAAGTTGAAAAGCTAAAGCTGGATGTCGAGACGCTCATAGCGGTTCACTCCGGCACAGTCGCCTGGAAGGATTTTCGTCAGGCCGTAGCCGGTGCCTCGCAAAGATGAATTCGACAAAGGAGCGAACTGGAAAAAGAGCCCCGCATTAAAACTTTCCAGCTTCAGGAGGGCAAATGAAAAAACGGTTTCAGCATAAATTGTACCTCGCAGCTTTTTTAAGCCTGTTTGTCTTTATCGCAACTGCCCTGCCGGTCAAGGCGGGCGTACTGGTCATAGCATACATGGGAGAATCGAAAGTGGTGCTTATCGACAGCGCTACTTATAAAACCCTGGCCATGCTTGAGACGGGCAAGGAGCCGCACGAGGTAAGAGTCTCACCCGATAAACGTCGCGCCTACGTTGCTGCCGGAAAGACGATCACCGCTATTGATATTAAGAATCGAAGGGTCAAAGCCAACTTCGATTTGGGCTCTTATTCGGCGCATGATATTCGTGTCAGCCGCGACGGCAAGCGAATCTGGGCTGCGTGCGCGGGCGCGCAAATGATTCTCGAACTGGATTCGGATTCGGGAAAGGTTCTTAAGACATATAAAACGGAGCAGCCGGGCTCATGGTTTGTAGAGATCACGCCTGACGAGCGGAAAATTTATACCCCGAACCTGGAGGGAAAGAGCGTCAGTGTAATAGACCGAGCCACGGGCAAGGTGAAAATCATTCCATTTGAATTCCAGGTCTATGGAATAGATGTGACACCGGACGGGAAACAGGTCTGGGTGAGCGGCGGCGGCCTGGCTGTGATTGATACCGCAACCGATGAGGTAATCGCAAGGGTTAAAACTTCCGAAGCCGAGACGGGGAGAATCAGGCTGACCTCCGACGGTAAAAGGATTGTCGTAGCCTTGACGAAAAAGGTCGCGGTCTTTGATGTCGAGACCCGCCGACTGATTAGCGAAAGCGAACTCGGCTCAAGCCCGAAAGTGCTTACGCTCTCCGGCGATAACCGCCGCGCCTTTCTGACTAACCCGGATGACAACTCGGTCAGCGTCGTTGATATTGTCGCCGGAAAGCAGCTCGCGGCTTTCCAAACCGGCAAAAAGCCTGACGGCCTCGGCTGGGCAAATTGAACCGGTAAGGGGATGAGCCAACAGATAAGACGTGAAGATAAGCTCTGCAAATCGGAAGCTGTGGCGCGTAGGGCTCTTGATTTTACTCGCGCACACGGCTCTTTTTATCATTCAGATTCCGCAGGTCTATCTTTATAACGCTAACAATCAGAATCCGCTCGCGTGGTGGATTCCGGTCTCCAGGCTCGCCTGGGGCGTTTATCTCTGGGCCTTTATTACGCCGCTCATTTTATGGCTGGGGTTGCGCCTGCCCGTCACTCGCCTGCACTTGTGGCGCAACCTGTTTCTGCATCTGATATTCGGTTTTCTCTTTGGAGTAATACAGCATTACGGCTATCACGCGGGACTGGGACTGCTCGGCCTTCTCACACCGCAAGCCGCAGGCGAGAGCATCGCTAATTTAAGCCTGATGTTCAATTTTGTTACCGCAGCGATCGTTCGCTACGCGACCGTGATAGCCATTGAGCAGGCGTTTCTCTATTTTCGGGAGTCGCAGGAGCGGGCCTTCAGGCTACAGCAGGCGGAATTAGAGGTGCTGAAGATGCAACTCCACCCGCACTTTTTCTTCAACACCCTGAACGCCCTTTCCGCGCTAATCTATCGCTCGCCTAAAGAGGCCGATAGGATGATTACTCAGCTCGGCGACCTGTTTAGAATCGCGCTCAGGAAAGACAAGGCGCAGGAGATTTCGCTCGCTGAAGAACTGGAATTTCTCAAAACCTTTTTGCAGATTCACCAGACGCTGATGGGGAACCGCCTGGAGGCGGAGTTGAAGATAGAGCCGGAAACGCTCTCGGCCCTGTTGCCTAATTTGATTTTGCAGCCGCTCGTGGAAAACTCCATCCGGCATGGAATCGCTCCGCTCGAACGTGGAGGGCGAATCGAAATCGACGCCGGGCTGCGAAACGAGCGGCTCGTATTGCAGGTGCGCGATAGCGGCTCGGGGCACGCACCAGAGAAGGTACAGAATCACTCGGGCGTAGGACTCGCAAACACGCGTGCGCGCCTGAAAAATCTTTACGGCGCGGCGCACCGGTTCGAGATTGCGTCCGTGCCCGGCGAAGGAACCGTCGTCACAATTGAGCTTCCTTTCCGTGAGCAGGTTGTAAGGCACTGATGAGCATCCGAACCATTATTGTTGACGACGTGGATTTGGCGCGCGAGCGGATAAAGATTCTGCTCGATGATGCGGAGCTTGAAATAGTCGCCGAATGCGCCAACGGGCGCGAAGCCATCAAAGCCATCACAGCCCTCAAGCCCGAACTGGTCTTTCTGGATATACAGATGCCGAAAATCGGCGGCTTTGAAGTCGTGGAAGCAATCGGAGTCGAAGAGATGCCCGCGGTGATTTTCGTCACGGCCTATGACGAATTCGCCATAAGAGCGTTCGAGATAAATGCCGTCGATTATCTTCTCAAGCCTTTTGACGAAGCCCGTCTGAAAAAGGCCGTCGAGCGAGCCAAGCGCGAAATCCTGCGGCCAATCCCGGCCGGGCAGATGGAAGAAAAACTGCGGCGATTATTGAAAGAGGTCAGGAACGAGTCGAAGTACCTGAAGCGCATTCCGGTCAAATCCGCGCGCGACACCAAACTGGTTCTAACCGAGGAGATAGATTGGATAGGCTCCGCCGGGCATTATCTTGAGCTTCACGCGGGCGAAGAAACGCACCTCATACGCGAGCAGTTGTTCAGGCTCGAAGCGAAGCTGGATCCTGAAAAATTCGCTCGCATCCATCGATCTGCAATCGTCAATCTGGACAGCATCAAATCTCTCCACCCGCTTTTTAACGGCGATCACATAATCGTTCTAAAGAACGGGAAGGAATTAAACTTAAGCCGCACTTATCACGAAAAACTGATGGCGCTTCTGGCACGATGACGGGCGAGCGCGAGCTTTTAACTGTTCCGTTTATTCGTGCCTGAGCGCGGCCATAGGGTCAATCTTCATAGCCCTGCGAGCCGGAATGTAACAGGCCGCCAGAGTCACCGCGGCCAGTAGCAGAGCCACGCCCGCGAACGTCAAAGGGTCGGTCGCCGATACGTCGTAGAGCACGCTCTGTAGCACGCGCGTTAGCGCTGCCGATGCGAGCAGCCCTAACAGCATGCCCGCGCCGACGAGCGTGATGCCCTCGGTTAATATGAGGCGAAGCAAATCCCTTCCGCTTGCGCCCAGCGCCAGGCGAATGCCGAACTCCCGCGTGCGGCCGCTCACCAGATAAGCCATCACCCCGTACAGGCCCGTCGCGGCTAAAACCAGCACCAGCACACCGAACGCACTTGAAAGCCACGCGAACAGCCGCGCCGGAGCAAGCGGCCCCCGCATGTGCTCGGCCAGCGTCATTATTCCCGTCACGGGCAGATTAGGGTCAAGGGCACGCACCTCCGCGCGCGCCTGGTTCATCATCGCTTCGGGGTTGTCTGCGCTGCGTACGTGCAGCGTCATACGCGGGCGGTACTGCTGTGTCAGCGGTCGATAAACGAAGAAGGGCGTCTTCTCAGCCAGGTTGTTATACTTGATGTCTTTGGCCACGCCTACGACCTCGAGATATTCGCCCTTGGAGTCCATCCGTATGCGCTTGCCGACGGCGTTTCCGTCCGGCGCGAGCCGCCTCGCAAGGGTCTCGTTGATTACGACTACGCGCGGCGCTGCGGCCGTGTCGCTCTCTACAAAGTCGCGCCCGCCCAGGAGAGTTATGCCCATGGTTTTAAAGTAGTCGTTGGCGACGGTCACGTGCGAAAGCATAGAGTCTTCGTCCAGCCGCTCCAGCACGGTTGCTTCGCCTTCTATGTAGAGCGGGGATTTATTGCCGCCGTCGCCGAGCGGCACGAACTCCGCTAACGAAGCCGAGCGCACATTCGGCAGAGCGCGTATCCGCGACAAAAGCTCTTGGTGAAAGAGGCTGCCGCGGGCCGCGCTATAGTTTGCCAGGCCCAGGTCGTAGGTCATGATGACGCCGTTCTCTATTTGAAAGCCCGGATTGGCGTTCTGAGTGTTCTGTAGATTCCTGAGGAAGAGACCGGCGGCGACGAGCAGCAGGAGCGAGACGGCAACCTGTCCGACAACAAGCGCGCTGCGCAGGCTCAAGCGCCGCCAGGAGAAGCCCAGGGCTTCGTCCTTGAGCGCCGACACAAGGTCTGGCTTGGAAGCCTGTAGGGCGGGCGCGAGCCCGAAGACGACTCCGGTCATCATCGAGAGCAGCAGCGTGTAAAGGAGTACGCGCACGTCCGGGCTGGTATCCAGAGGCGCGCGGATTCCGTCCGGCGATTGCGGCAGCAGGCTCTGCAATAGTTCCGCGCTCCAGAGCGAGAGCAGCAGACCGGCCCCGCCTCCTGCGAGCGCCAGCAGCAGGCTTTCCGTCAGGAGCTGCCGCACGACACGCCACCGACTCGCCCCCAGAGTCAACCGTACGGCTATCTCTTTGCGCCGCGAGGCCGCGCGCGCCAGCAGCATGTTGGCGACGTTGGCACAGGCCACGAGCAGCACCAGCGTCACCACCGTCAGCAGCAGCACGACGACGAAGACGGTCGCGGTGCGCCCCTGAGGCGAGACCGTCAGCCCGCGCGCAGGCCCTATTCCCACCTGCCGGCCGCCCGATTCCTCCGGCCCTGACATGCGAGCCTTCCGCGCCTGGTGGAGTCTGGAGGCAATGACAGCGGCCTCGGCCTGCGCCCCTTCGATCGTCGCGCCGGGTTTAAGCCGTCCGATAAGATTGAGCCAGCCGTCGTCGGGCGAGGTGAGCGATACGGAGCCCGGCTGGATTAGCGGCTCGCTCATAGTAGGCACCCAGAGGTCTGGCGGCGTGAGAAGGTTCGCGCCCGCGAACTCCTCCGCGGTAATGCCTACGACCGTGAAGGATTGGCTGTTGATGAGAATCGTCCTGCCTATCAGTGTCGGGTCGGAGTTGAAGCGGCGCTTCCACAGGCGGCCGCTGATGACCGCGACCGGATGCGTGGCCGGAGCGCTGTCCTCTTCGGGGAGGAATGCGCGCCCCTGCACGGGCTTCGCGCCCAGCACATCGAAGTAGTTGCCACTGACAATCTCGCCCCAGACGCGCTCTGTATCTTCACCGCTTCTCAGGCTCATGGCGCGCTGGGTGTAAGCCGCCAGTCCCGCGAATGCTACGGCTTCCTCACGGTACGCGACATAATCTGGATATGACGTGGCGTCTCCGTCCCATAAACGCACGAGCCGCTCAGGCTCGGGCAAGGGCAGGGGGCGCAGGAGCGCGGCGTTGATGAAGCTGAAGATGGTGGTGTTGACGCTGACGCCCAGCGCGATTGAGATGAGCGCCGCGGCCGTGAAGCCTTTACTTCTTACCAGCATCCGAGCGCCGTACCGCAAATCCTGCCACAATATTCTCACCGCTCACCTCCGCAAATCTCATTCTAATGATGTCGCTGGAGCATAGGACTAAACGCCACTATGAAAATACCGTGCCGCATGATTGGCCTGTACGCCAGGCGCGCGATTCAGGGGAGATAGAGGCTTGTAACGCTGCCTGCCCTGTCGCCAGCGCCTCCGATTTTGGGACAGAGCGTTCCCGGAATGGGATTTCCGGATAGCGGGTCAATCAGGGAGGAGATTCAATATCACACGGCCTCTTCGGCGATACGCATTCTGAGTTCCTTACCGGGAAGACGCCCGTGTCCCGCCTTCATGTTGTCCCTGAGGTGCGTCGCCTTTGACGTTGCCGGAATGGCGCAGGTAATCGCCGGGTGCGAGATTACGAACTTGAGCAGCACCTGCGCCCAGCTTTCGCAATCTATCTCGGCGGCCCACGCCGGGAGCCGTCTGCTTCTGAGGCGGCTGAACAACTCGCCGCCCGCGAACGGCCTGTTGGCGATTACGGCAACGCCGCGCTCCATGGCGAGCGGCAGTAGCCTCTGCTCGGCTTCACGCTCGCCGACAGAGTAGTTTATCTGTATGAAGTCAACCGCCTGGGACGAGATAATCTCGGCCACGGCGTCATGGCCGCCGGCCGTGTAATGAGTCACGCCCACGTACCGCACGCGCCCCCTTTGCTTCCACTCCGCGAGCGTTTTCAGGTGCGTGCCGGCATCAACCAGATTGTGCACCTGCATCAGGTCTATGGGATCTGCGCGCAGCTTTCGCATGGAATCTTCCATCTGATTTATGCCCGCCTGTACCCCTCGCGTCCAGACCTTTGTGGCTACGAAGAGATTCCGGCGCAAGCCGAGCTTGGCACCGATGTCGCCGGCTACTTCTTCCGAGTTCCCGTACATGGGCGAGGAATCAATCAGCTTGCCACCCAATGACGAGAATGCGCCGAGCACTTCTTCAAGAGGCTGTCGTTCGGCGGCGGAAGAGCCCACGTCGAAAGTCTGCCATGTGCCCAGGCCGATTACCGGAATCATTTCGCCGGATGAGGGGATGCGCTTTGTTAGCATAGCTGTGTTCGGAAGAGCCTGATTAGAAGTCGCCTCATTCGCCCCGGAACTGTTCCCGCGCGGCGAGCATGATATGGCGGCCGCCAGAGAGCCTACGCCCGTGCCTATGAGTCGCAGCGCATCGCGCCTGTTGATTTCCGCCCTTCGCATCGTGTGAAAACCAATCTATTCATTCTCAGTCTTTGAAGAGAGCCCCCGTGCGCGGGCTTCGTCGCTGCCGCTGGAAGCCGGGCAGATGCCTCTGGTCATCTCCCCGGCTTCTGGTCAAGGGAGCGAAGGCTCCTGCACTATCTACCGCCGCGACGAGCGTCGGCCAGCGGGTAGCCGGGCTCTATGTCGACGGGCACGTTCTTCATTTTGTCGAGCGCCTGCTTCATCGGCGGTCTCATAACGGCGTACTTATCAAGAATCGCTTTCGCTCTCTCGTAAGAGCCCTCAGCTTCTATGGTGAGCAGCTCCGACGTGAGCTTTCGCACGGCCTCTTTGATACGCGAAGGCACTATGCTGAAGCTGTTCGTGCGTGGGTTGTAATTGATCGCGCCTTCGTCCGAGAGATAGTTGAACTGAAGGGCTACGCCGCGCCCGTGCGCCTCCTTGATGCCGAAACGCACCGAGCGAAACATACTCGCGAGGAACGTGGTATAGACTGTGCGCTCCATGCCCTTATCAATCACTCCCTTGTCTATCAGATACTGCAAGGCCCAGAGGCCTGTGATATCGGCTTTCGCTTCTTCAATGGCCGAGTAGGTGTCTTTGAGCTGCCGGCGCACGGTCGTCTCTTCCGTGCCGGCGCGAATCGTCTGCGGCCCTAAACCATGCATCAGCTCGTGCGTCAGTATGTGAGTGAAGAAGGCGTCGAAGGCCACGTTAGCCTGATCTGCCGGACTGAGAACGACGCGCGAGATGGGCAGGAGAGTTTTCTGGAACTTCGCCTCCTGTACGTTCTTGAGCATGACGCGCTTTGAGCCCTTTTCGCTGACGACGCGCTCGTCGTTCGGCAGGTTGAAGGCCGCGGTCTGCACGCCGGAATTCCCTTCGCCGGATGAGAAGACTACGTTGACGACCCGTATGGGCGAGGCTGAGCCTAGCTTCGGGTTGCGATAGCGCGGCTCAATCGGCAGATTGTTTTCCAGCTCCTGAAGATAGTTGCTGAAGCGCGCAAGCTTCTGCGTCTCCGTCTCGTCACGCAAGGTAACGTAAGCCTCAAAGGCCGCCTTGTAGCCGAAGAACCCGTCGGAATAGGTCTCGTAGGGGCCAATCGTCACGTCTATCGGCGCGTCCAGTTCCATCCATGCCACGTCTGACGCGTAGTAGTCGTTTGAAAGAAACGCGTCGGCACGCTTTTCCAGATAGGACTTGAGCGTGGCGTTCGTCGTCAACGCAGCGGCCTCTCTGAGAAGCTTCGCCGCAGGCGTCAGAAACTCCCTGTACTCTTCGCTGTAAGCGACGGCGCGAAGCTTGCCGGAAGCGTCGCGGCGTATGGCGTAGAAGAAGCCCGTGGCCTTCTGCTTCTCGGATTCCGAAAGCGACTCGACCCAGGAGTTGAACTCCTCTTTCGTCATGTTGTCCGGGTAATGAGCGGCCTGCGGCGGCTTCTCCTTCGGCACGCCTTCAAGAAAAGCTTCGTTCTCATCAAGCTGCGACCACGGGCCGTCGTTGATGTTGAAGTAGTGCAGGCGAGCGCGCCCCAAAGCCGTCCTGTCCTGTTCAAGTCTGGCTTTGAGCGCGGGCGCTCCCGACCAGACCTGGCGAAGAAAGAGCGGGTCAAAGAGCTTGGCCGCCTCTATGATTTTAGCAAGCGCCAGCCGGTCGCCGCGCGAAAGGCCGGACGTGTCGGCGGTGATGACCGTGGGGGCGAAGCGGCCTATCTTCGTATTAAGCTCGGTCAGCTCCGATGAATTACCAGACCGCCTGCCCTGCGAACTGACCGGGCCGGGCGAGATAACGGAGCCAACCAGCAGCAAGATACAGAGCTTGACGCAGATTCTCATCTTGAACATGTCCCTTCTAAATTTTCTTTAACATTCATAAGTATGATGAATGCGGTCGTAAGCTTCAAGTATAAGGTTAAGAAAAAGATGAAAAGCTGCCGTCGTTTGATTGTCTCTCCATAATAATCCGAGTTTTTATCAAGCACCGGTTAAAGATTAATTTGATAGTTTTCTGAAGATTTATTTATCCACATCGAGCCGTTTTATCATGCTTTTTCGTCCCGCCGGAAAAATTGGGAG
>DASVVZ010000168.1:0-2651 GCA_036389875.1 Pyrinomonadaceae bacterium | reverse complement strand
GTCCCGTCGTTCGACGCGGTTGTGCTTTCCTCTTCATCCTCCTCTTCATCCACGTTTTCGTCCAGCAGGAAGAGGTCGCTGCCCACGACCACTCCGTGTCCCAGGATAAAGAGCATGTAACGGCGTGCCTTGTATTTATCTTTACAGAACATGACAAAGCTTTTCAAAGCCTGGCGGGGGCTCTGCTCACCCATCATCTCGGGCCTGGGGAGGGGCGGATTATAGACAATGTTGGCGACATCCTTGTCGCGGCTCTCGTCCAGAGATTTCTGAATAAGAGCCCGGATGTTGTCGTCTCGCCAGAGCTTGTCCAGCACAAGGTTTTGGACAAAGGAATCATCGTGGCTTCTTCCGTCAAAGCCTATCTGCTGTTTGTTCGGGTGCTTGAGCTTGCTGGCCAGGTTGACATCGAAGATGTGCGCGGGCGTGTTGTCCTGATGCGGGTCAAAGCGTGCGATAACGTTCGCTTCGGGATGAAAGCCTGCCTGCTTGATAGCCTTGAGCTGCGAAACGATGCTGGGGGCAAGCGGATTGTCGCTCGCGAAATAGAACATCAAAGTCCATTCTTTCATTTCAGACATAGCGCTCCTTCTCCTTCTACTATCGTGGATAAATTTACGGGTTTCCCCGCATACCCTCTTGCACGCCGGAAAAAAACAGTTCTCTCTACATATAGTGAAGCACTTTCCAGAAGCGTTTCATCCGGCCGGGTTGTCAACGTAGCGAATTCTTACGACTGTCCTGGGCCTGCCGGGCCCTCGGCCGCCTGTAAGCCTGAGAGAATTTGCGGGGCAGTCTCTACGGGTTGCCGTCACAGGGTTGTACGCGGCAATCAGATTACTGCTCTGGTTGATTAATGAACGACTGAGAGCGCGCGCCGGAAGATGTCACGCGGGTTCAGAAAATCGGAGCTGCCTGAATCCAAAGCCCACGGGCGCTTCTTTTGAACTTGCCGAGACATATATCAGAGTCGGAATGAACTGTAAATATCAGGGCTATAAATTCGGCAGGCCGGAAATGAAAATAGCTCGGAGGCCGTTCAGGCCTCCGAGCTATATGGTACATACCGATTGAACGGAACCTTTACTCTATCTCTCTTAGTAAGCCTTGGCCAACTGCTCGTTCAACGCTTCGCGCAGGCGGTTAAAATAGCCGTCGAAGGTGACGAAACCGCTCGTGCCCTGGAAGAAGGCTCGCCCGCCCGTCTCGTTCGAGAGACGATTGAGCGCGCTCTGGCCATAGCCCGCCAGCAGGTTGCTGCGGCTGGTCAGCCCCACCGAAGGAGCATAGAAAGAGTAGACGGTGACGCTGCGACGATTCGCTTCGTTGATGGCGCGGCGCAGGTCTATGGAACCTATCGTTGACGAGGGGTCAAGCCCGCGCGACGCATCCAGCCCGTCCGAGACAAGCAGCACTACGTTTCGATTCTTCCCCTGCCCGTCAAACTTCTTGAGAGCCTCTACGACCTCAACGTAAGGATTGTAGGCCGACGCGAAATCGCTCGAAAGCGGGAGGCGCAGCGAGCGCGCAGCCTTATCAAGGTCTTCCGTGAACGGCTGGCGCACCTGCAAGGAGCCGGAAGTGATGTAACCGACCATCACGCGGGATCCCTGAGGCAGGCTGCGTATGAAATCACGAGTCACGTCCAGCTCGTTGCCGACTTTGGAAACCAGATCATCCTGTATAAGCACCGCCAGATTGACGGGCGCTTCTATACGCGCACTGGACGAAGCTGTTTTGTTGTCGTCGCCGGAAGACGCCAGTACGCTTGCCGGTACTGCAACCAATGTAACTGCGGCCAAGAGAAAGGCCGCTAAGATTGAACTTAATTTTCTCACACCCTGAATCATTCTTGTTTTCCCCTGTAATCGAGTCCCGCCTCTATAATTAAAATAAGAAGGAGCCAAATCAGGCCGCCTCCCATAGGACGAGCGCGCCGCTCAAAAAAGCCTTTTCGCGCTCCTTTAGTCCATCCTGCGGGACAATTTCCTGCAAACTTAAGATGCCCCGGCGCACAGATGAGTGGCCTGAAAAGCAATGCGGGAGGCAGAAGGCAACAGTGATGAATGAAAGAATAGCTCAGGCTGAATAGTCTTCTGATTCTTCGCTCCGCCTTCTGCCTCCCGCATTGTTTTTCGATTATTTCCTCTTAACTTCTGCAAAATTTTCGGAGGGGGGCCGTCCACAGAGGCAACGAGCGGCGACCTTTTTTTGAGTCCTTCTTGCCCGCTCCATTGCAAACAGAAAACGTTTTGCGCTTTTTTTGGAGGCACGTACGAGAAAGCGGGCGTACCTCGATAGATACCTCTATTTATTGAGGAAAGCGCGAAAAAGTGTGTAGGGCGGATGACGGAAATGTTTTGCCCTTGCGGCGGCCAGCGCTCTTTGTCAATCGAAAGCAGTATGCGAAACCGCTTGGTTTACTTTATAATCACGCCCGCATGACCAAGCCTTTTGCGAAACTAGATGGCGTTCTGGAAGATTGCGTCTCGGACATGGACGCGCTCTATGCGCGCTGTTTCGAGGCCGCGCCGAATTACGGCGTCCCCGTGGAAGACTGGAGAGCCATGCTGCGCGCGGCGGTCGAGAAGTATTTAGTCGACCACGAGAACGGCAACGCGCCCAGTGCGCCGGAGGTACGCGCCTTCCTC
>DASVVZ010000167.1:0-8618 GCA_036389875.1 Pyrinomonadaceae bacterium | reverse complement strand
ATCAGCTTGGTGACGCGGGCACAAGCGGACGATCCGGCAATCACGGCCACGCGCGTCTTCGGCAAGATTACAACCATAGACGCGCCGTCCGGCAAACTCACCGTCAAAACCGATGCCGGCTCCACGGTCGTCGTGCAGATTAATACTGACACCACGTTCGAGCGCGTGCCGCCGGGCGAGACCGATACGAAAAAGGCCGTCGCTATAAGCTTGACCGACATAGCCGTGGGCGACGGAGTCTATGCGCGCGGCCGCGTGGCCGAAGACCGCAGGAGCGTACCCGCGCAGAAAGTCATAGTCGTCTCCCAGAGCGAGATCGCTCAGAAGCAGGAGCGCGAGCGCACGGAATGGCGCAGGCGCGGCCTCTCCGGCATCATTGAATCCGTCAATCCGCAGACCAAAGAGATAACGGTCACCGTCCGCACGGCTGAAGGCAACAAGCCCGTCATCATCCCTGTCACAGACAAGGTGAAGATGCGCCGCTACGCGCCCGATTCCGTCAAGTTCAGCGATGCGAAAAAGAGTTCTTTCGACGAGCTGAAGGTAGGCGACCAGGTGCGAGCCAAGGGAGACAAAAGCCCCGACGGCGCGCGCTTTACCGCCGAAGAGATTGTGACGGGCGCTTTCCGAACCGCGGGCGGCACAATCAAGACCGTTGACGCAGCGACGGGCGTGATTCAGATTGAAGACATACAGACCAAGCAGGCTCTGACAGTAGTCGTCAACAAGGATTCCACGCTCAAGCGCATTCCCGAAAACTTCATGCAGATGATGGCTGGCGGCGGCGGCCCCGGTGCAGGCGCTCCCGGCGGTGGTGGCCCACAGGCACAGCAGCAGCAGCGCCCGGCAGGAGGCCCTCCAGCAGCGGCGCAGGGAACCCAGACTGCGCAGGGCGGCGGTGCAGGCAATAATGCCAGACCGGCGGGTCAGGGCGGCCAGGGCGCAGCAGCCGGAGGTGCCGGGCAGGGCGCCGGCCCGGGCGCTGGCGGCCCCGGCGGCGGCTTCGACATTCAGAGAATCATAGAGAATCTTCCGGCTGTAACTCTGGCGGAGTTGAAGCCGGGCGACATGGTTCTTCTTTCCAGCACGAAGGGCGCAGACCCATCGCGCGCAACCGCCATCACACTCGTTTCAGGCGTAGGGCCTCTGTTCGCCATGATGCAGGCCAGGCAGGGCGGCCCGCCGAATCGTCCGCCCAATCTCGGCACCATCAACCTCGGCATAGGCGGCCCGTGAGGCATTAATCCAAAATCGTAAAAGGCTATAGATTATGAACTTTATCAAGAAAACTATTCTGCAATCGGTTGTGTTGCTGTTTGTGCTCTCGCTCTCTTTCTCGCTGGCCCAGGCGCAGGGCGCCACAGGGATTCGCGGGCAGGTAACGGATGAGCTTGGCGGCACAATCGTCGGCGCGATCGTGACGCTCGTTGATTCAAGCGGCGCGCAGAAGACCGCTACGACCAATGAGGAAGGCGTTTATGTCTTCAACGGCCTAGCTCCCGGCAAATACACCGTGCGCGTGGCGCAGCAGGGCTTCGCCCCGTTCGAAAATAGCGAGGTGACGGTTGTCGCAGGGCGGCGCGAGCAGGTAGACATCAAGCTCGGCGTCACCATAGAAGAGCAGCAGGTCAACGTGGCCGACGAGCGCAGCCTGAGCACGGAAAACGACAACAACGCCAACGCCATTGTGCTCAAGGGCCGCGACCTTGAGGTCCTGCCGGACGACCCGGACGATCTGGCGGCTGCGCTGACGGCGCTGGCCGGCCCGTCCGCGGGGCCTAACGGCGGCCAGATTTACATTGACGGATTCACGGGCGGCCGCATGCCTCCGAAAGAGGCCATACGCGAAGTGCGTATCAACCAGAATCCCCTGAATGCCGAGAATGACCAGCCCGGTTTCGGTCGCATAGACATTCTGACTCGCCCCGGCTACGGCAAGCTGACCGGCAGCGCAGGCTTCCAGTTCAACGACGAGGGGCTGAACTCGCGCAATCCCTTTTCGCCCGCGCGCACCGATTTCCAGCAGCGACTCTTCAACTTCACTTTGAGCGGCCCCATCACAAAGCAGAAGTCCTCTTTCTTTATAGATTTTCAGAAGCGCGACGTGGATGACAACGACATCATCAATGCCGTCATTCTAGACCAGAATCTCAATCCGGTCAGTTTCCGCACCGGCTTTGTCCAGCCGCGCCGCTTCACTACCTTCAGCCCGCGTTTTGATTACGCCATAAATCAGAACAACACGCTGACGATGCGCTACACCTACTCGCGCAACCAGACCGAGAACGGTGGAGTGGGCAGCTTCTCGCTCCTGACGCGCGCCATCAACAGCTCTAACACGGAGCACACTTTCCAGATAACGGAAACGGCCGTGCTCAACGCGCAGTGGATTAACGAGACGCGCTTTCAGTTCATACGCCGCACCAGCGAGCAGGAGGGCGACAACACGCTGCCTACCGTCAACGTCAGCTCGTCCTTCACGGGCGGCGGGGCGAGCGTCGGGCTGGCGTCCGTAAAAGAGACGCGCTGGGAGTTGCAGAACTATTCTACGGGCACTATGGGCCGTCACGTGTTACGTTTCGGCGCTCGTCTGCGCGGCGTGCGCTTCACTGACATCTCTAATAACAATTTCAACGGGACGTTCACCTTCGGCGGGCTGCCCGGCACCACCAGCTTAGAGCAGTACCGCCAGACGGTTCTCAACACGCCGGGCTTTGCGCCGTCGCAGTTCATACTGAACTCCGGCAACCCGGAGGCGAGCGTGAGCCAGGTTGACCTTGGCCTCTTTGTGCAGGACGAGTGGAGAATCCGCCCGAACTTCAACGTCACGTTCGGGCTGCGTTACGAGAACCAGTCGAACATCAGCAGCAATTTCAACCTTGCTCCGCGCATCTTCTTCGCGTGGGCTCCGGGCGGTTCCAGCACGGGGACGATTGGACAGGCAGGCGCCGGCCAGCCGAAGTTCGTGATACGCGGAGGCGTGGGCGTCTTCTACGAGCGGCTGGGCGAATCCGCCACGCTGCAAGAGATACGCTTTAACGGCATCAACCAGCTTCGCTTCATCGTTCCCGGCTTCGTAGTTGACGCGCAGGGCAACCGCACCGTCAACCCGATTCTGGATAACGTAGCCTTTAACGCGGACGGCTCGGTCAATCTCGCAACCATCCCGACCGTGGCCCAACTGCAAGCCTTTCAGGCCGTGCAGTCCAGGACTGTGATTGCCGAGAACTTCCAGGCGCCGCGCTCTTTACTGTCGGCGATCAACGTGGAGCGGCAACTGCCTTACAACTTTACGGTCTGGGCCGTGCTCTTCAGCTACAACACGCGCAACGCCATAGTCATGCGCAACATCAACGCGCCGCTCCCGGGAGTCTTCGACCAGCAGGGACGCCCCGTCCGGCCCAGCGCAGGCGGAGACGTTTACCAGTTTGAGTCGAGCGCCCGCTTCAACGACATACGCTTTCAGATGGGCGTGCGTAATCAGTTGAGCCGCAACTTCATCCTCTTCGCCAACTACCAGACCGGCAAGCCTACGAGCAACACGGACTGCGTCTTCGGCGGCCAGGGCGGATGCTTCCCGGCCAACAGCTACGACCTCAACGGGGACTTCGGTCGCGTGGCATTCTTCCCGCGCCACCGGGCCTTCTTCGGAGGCTCGTTCACCTTTGAGCGCTTGCGCCTGACGCTGAGCCCGACCATAGTGGCGTCGACCGGCACCTTCTTCAACATCATTACCGGGCGCGACAACAACGGCGACGGAATCTTTAACGACCGCCCGGCGTTCGTCTCGGCCACAACCAAGCCCGAAGACATACGCGAAACGCGCTTCGGCACCTTTGACGTTAATCCGGCAGTCGGCACTCCGCTTATCCCACGCAACTACGGCGAAGGCCCTAGCTTCTTCATAGTGAACCTGAACATGAGCCGCACGATAGGCTTCGGCAATATGCCCGGAGCCAACTCTGCCGCACCCGGCCCGCAGGGCGGCGGTCAGCGCGGCGGTGGCGCAGGCGGCGCAGGAGGAGGCGGCGGCGGAGCAGCCCCTCGCGGCGGCATGGCTGCGGGCGGAGGCGGTGCTGGCGCACGTCCGGCGTCCGCTCCGGTCGAGAAGCGTTATAACCTGACGTTCACGGCTAACATCATCAATATATTTAACCGTACCAACCTGTGCCCCCCTGTTGGCAACCTGTCGTCGCCGTCCTTCGGCCAGTCACTAAGCACCACGGGCCCGTTCGGCGGCTGCGGCTTCGGCGGCAATAACCAGTCGGCAGGAAACCGGCGCATACAGCTGGGCGTGCGCTTTAACTTCTAAGAGAAGAAATAGCTGAAAAGTAAAAAAGGGAAGAAGGTTGAATCCTTCTTCCCTTTTTTACTTTTCTACTCTTGTCTTAATTAGACGTGCAGGAGTTCCTGCTCTTTTGATTTCGCCAGGTCGTCTATCTTGCTGATGTAGGCGTTGGTGAGCTTCTGGACTTCTTCCAGCCCGTCGCGCTCTGCGTCCTCCGAGATGGCCTTCTCCTTCAGCAGCTTCTTCAAGCGGTCGTTGGCATCGCGGCGCAGGTTTCGTACGGCCGTGCGGTGGTCTTCCGCAATCTCGTGAACCTGCTTCGCCAGCTGCTTGCGGCGCTCTTCGGTCAGGGGAGGGATGGGAATGCGAATGAGCTTGCCGTCGTTCGTCGGGTTGAGCCCGAGGTCTGAAGTGCGTATGGCCTTCTCTATCGCGCCGAGCTGAGTTTGATCCCAGGGCTGAACCGTGAGCATGTTCGGCTCGGGCGCGTGAACCGAAGCCATCTGGCTGAGCGGCGTCGGCGTGCCGTAATACTCGACCATGATTGAATCCAAAAGGCTGACAGCCGCGCGGCCCGTGCGAACGGTCGCGAGCTTCTTACGCACATCATCAATTACGCTCTCCATGCGCGGGCGCGTTTCCTTAATGACATCCTTTTCGCTCATATCCTTCTCCGAGTAAATAGTGAATAGTAGATAGTAATAAAAGAGTATGGGGCCCGTCTATTCACTTCTTGTCTGGCTTTTCTACGCAGACCCGTGTGCCGACCGCTTCGTCTCCCATGACGACGCGCATGATGTTGCCGGACTTTCGCATGTTGAAGACGACAATCGGCAGGTTGTTATCCATGCAGAGGGAGATGGCCGAAGCGTCCATCACCTTCAGCTGCTGCTCAAGAACTTCCTGGTACGTGATGCAGTCGTAGCGTACGGCCTCTTTATCCTTCATGGGGTCGGCCGAATAGATGCCTTCGACCTTCGTCGCTTTGAGGATAACGTCGGCGCGTATCTCAAGCGCGCGAAGCGCCGCCGCCGAATCAGTCGTGAAGTAAGGATTGCCTGTGCCCGCTGCGAAGATGACCACACGGCCCTTCTCCAGGTGGCGTATGGCGCGGCGGCGTATAAAGGGCTCTGCCAGTTGCGGAATGTCTATGGCCGACATGACGCGCGTGTAAACATTGACCTTCTCAAGCGCATCCTGAAGGACTACCGCGTTCATCACGGTCGCCAGCATCCCTATGTAATCGGCGCTTGAGCGATCCATGTTGCCCGCGCTCTTCGAGACGCCGCGAAAGATGTTGCCGCCGCCCACGACCACCGCGACCTCTACGCCCAGCTTGCTGATGGCCTTTATCTCTTCGGCCACGGAGTGCGCTACATTTACGTCTATGCCGTAGTTCTGCTCGCCCATCAGGGCTTCGCCCGAAATCTTGAGCAGGATACGGCGATAGGCCGGAGAGGTTTGATTACCCGTTACTTGCTCGGTTGTCATTTACGATTCCAAATTCCAAGTCCCTGCTTGGGGTCCAAAATTCCAGGCGAAGCACCGAAATATTTAGACTCGCAAGCTGGGACTTAACTAATTGCCGCCTGCGAGCGCGGCCACTTCGCCGCCGAAATCGTCTCCGCGCTTCTCAATTCCTTCGCCCATCTTGTAGCGTGTGAAGCGGCGAATCGTGATGTTCTCTTTAATGGTGGCGACCTTTTCCGTGACCAGCTCGCCCACGGTCTTCGCGGGGTCTTTAACGAAGGGCTGGTCAAGAAGCACGGCCTCCTCGTAGAACTTGTTCAGACGCCCCTCGACTATCTTGTCAATCACGGCATCGGGCTTGTTGGCATTCTTGGGATCGTTCTTGGCCTGCTCGAGCACAATCTCGCGCTCTTTATCGAGAATCTCCGCGGGGACTTCGGCGCGCGTAACGTAGCGCGGCTCCGCCGCAGCTATGTGCATCGCAACGTCCTTGATGAGCTGCTGAAACTCTTCGCCTCGCGCCACGAAGTCCGTCTCGCAGTTAATCTCAACCAGCACGCCGACCTTGCCGCCCATGTGAATGTAGGAGCCCACGGCCCCTTCGGCGGCCACGCGGCCCTCCTTCTTCTTGGCCGAGGCCAGGCCGCGCTTACGCAGGATTTCGATCGCTTGTTCCTCATTGCCGCCCGCCTCGGTGAGCGCGCCCTTACATTCCATCATGCCCGCGCCCGTCTTCTCGCGCAGCGACTTGACTGCGCTCGCCGTTATGTCTGCCATCTTAAAATCTCCCTGAATAGTAGTCAGTAATCAGCAAATCCGTCTGTAGCTGGTTACTTTTATGAAAATGCGCAGCCCGGCGGGTTCTCCGCTTCCGAGAGGCTGCGCACGCCGAAAAATTTGAAATCCTAAAAGTTTGCTGTCTTCTCTCTGGTTTCGCTCTAGCTTGCGACGCCGACAGATTCCGCGCCCTTGTCGGCTTCGGGCGAAGACGGATGCTGTAACTCGCTCTCGTCTTCACCGGCGGCATCCGCCCCGCGAACAGGAGCCCCCGTTCCGGCCTGTGGATGATCGCCAACGGAATCCGGCTGCTGGCCGGTGCGTCCGAAGCCCTGGTTGCCGGGGACGGACGTTTGCGTTTCGGTTGAAGGCGCGGCGTTGCCCATATCGGCCACCATCGCAGCCTCTCGGCCGGGGTCGACAGAGGTTGTCACGCTAGACGTGTTATCAACGCTTGCGCTGGCGCGGCGCGGGCGTCCGTCCGCGTCCGTAGTCCCTTCTGCGCCAGCCTCAGCCTCTTCTCCGCCTTCAGTTCCCATCTGCTGACCCTCCAGCACGGCGTCTGCGATGCGCGAAGCGAACAGCCTGACTGCTCTGAGCGCGTCGTCGTTGCCCGGAATCACGTAGTCGACGCCTTCCGGGGAGCAGTTCGTGTCTACGACCGCGACCACAGGTATGCCAAGACGATTGGCTTCCGCGACGGCAATCTCTTCCTTCTTAACGTCTATGATGAAGATGGCGTCAGGCAGTCTGGCCATGCTCTTGATGCCGGCGAGGTTCTTTGTCAGGCTCTCGCGCTCGCGGTCAAGCTTGATGCGCTCCTTCTTGGTCATCTTCTCGTAGCGACCATCCGTCTGCATGGATTCAAGGTCTTTGAGACGCTTGATAGACTTCTGTATGGTCTGGAAGTTTGTCAGAAGGCCGCCCAGCCAGCGAGAGTTGATGTAGTACATGCCTGAGCGCTCGGCCTCTTCGCGTATGGCGTCCTGCGCCTGACGCTTGGTGCCGACGAAGAGAACCGTCCGCCCTCTGTCTTCGCTCATCAGGCTGGTGACGAACGCTATGGCGTCGCGGAACATCTTCTGCGTCTTCTGTAAATCAATGATGTAGATGCCGTTGCGCTCTCCGAAGATAAATTCCTTCATTTTCGGATTCCAACGGCGAACCTGGTGGCCGAAATGCACGCCGGCCTCCAGAAGCTCTTTCATCGTGACGGTAACCAAACGAAATCTCCTTTTTGGTGAATTGGTTTAATGTACTCGCCGCTGCTCTCAGGCCAATGAAAAGAATCAGCAACCAATTCAAGCAGCGACAATGGACTTAATCAGTTTTGAGTTTTCAGCAAAGACACAGTCTGCTTTTAACTGAAAACTGGTTACTGAAAACTGTCTTTAACGTTTCGAGAACTGGAAGCGCTTGCGTGCGCCCTTCTGGCCGTACTTCTTGCGCTCCTTGATGCGCGGGTCGCGCGTAATCAATCCGGCCTGCTTCAGGGGGGGTCTGAGGTCTGCGTTGAACTCAAGCAGAGCGCGCGTGATGCCGTGGCGTATGGCTCCTGCCTGGCCCGCCGGGCCGCCGCCGGCGACGTTGACGACGATGTCGAACTTCGCCGCGGTTTCGGTCAACTGCAAGGGTTGACGAATCACCATGCGCAGTGTCTCGTTGGGGAAGTACTGCTCAAAGGGCTTGCGGTTGATGACGACCTGTCCTGCGCCGGGTCTCAGATAAACACGCGCCGTTGAGCTTTTGCGCCTACCGGTTCCGTAATATTGCATCTCAGCCACTTCGGTTCTATTCCTTCTTACTTTTTGTTACGAGAGTTGATTTCTAGGGGTTGGGGTCGCTGCGCCGTGTGCGGGTGCTCGCTGTCGGCGTAAACCTTCAGCTTCTTGGCCATCGCGCGCCCGAGCTTATTCTTGGGCAGCATGCCTTTGACGGCCAACTCGATCACGCGCTCCGGGTGGCGCTCGAACTGATCCTTGACGGAGATTGAGCGCAATCCGCCCGGATAGAGCGTGTGATGATGATAGACCTTCTGGTCGGCCTTTGAGCCTTTGAAGACGGCCTTGCGGGCGTTAATCAC